>JBDSZF010000099.1:0-5400 GCA_039925285.1 Polaromonas sp. | reverse complement strand
GGCACTGGTCTGGCGGCAGTTCACCGGCGATACCGCTCAGGAAATAGCGCTGCACGCTGGCGGAGTAACCAGCCTGCTGCAAGGCATCAACCCAGAGCGCGGCGATGGCAATGTTGGGGGCATGGGCCAGGCGAAGCATGCGGGGCTATTCCTTTTTCTCCAGCGCCCGGTCGGCATAGCGGCCAAAGCGCCACGCCGTGGCCTCCTGGGTGATGCGCCGCCAGGTGCTGCGTTTGTCCACAGCGCTCATCGCCAGCCAGTGCTGCACTTCCTCAAAAGTGCGGCCGCAGCCCTTGCACTGTTCATCGCCCTGGCTGGTCGAGCAGATGGCAATGCAGGGCGTATCGGCCGTGGTGTCGTACCAGGCATGCCAGGCCGCCAGCGCCTCGGCCGGAAAAGTGGTTTCGTCGGCCGTGTCCTCATGGTGAAAAACCAGCAGCGCATAGACCTCGGCCAGTACGCGTACCTCGCGCGCCAGCGTGGTGCCGTCGGACGAGGGCTGTTTGGCGCGCCAGTAATTGATGGCGGCTTCGATATCGGTGATGTGGATGCCGGGCATGAGGAGAAACAAAAGCAAAAAGGTGCCATGACCAATCAAAGAGTGGCCCGGGCCGGGGGCCTGATTATCAGCCGGACGGCCGCCCGCCATGAAACGCCGCGTCAATGCCCCCGAAAGACCCCAAAATCTGCAATGAATTGCCAAGTCGTGTCCAATAGCCGCTCCGAAGGGGAGTAACTCCCTGATTTTGCTGTGCTTTCCTTAACCAACAGCCCGGCAAAATCGCTTCAGCAAGTCGTCAATACGAAGTTCACACTTCCGGCTTGCTGGACATGCAGTCCCGCTGCATGTCGAGCCAGACCTTCGATTGAAACCCGTACAGGTTTGATCGAAGCGTTGGCGGCATTTATAAATCCCCGCTGCCTCTTCACATTGACCGGTCCGGTTTCATCCCGGCGGAAATCCGTTCATCCGGATGTCCATCTTTGAAACTATTGAGGAAGTGTGCGCAATGGAATTATTTACAGCCCCCTGGTGGTCGGCCCTGATGACCATCATCCTGATTGACCTGGTCCTGGCCGGCGACAACGCCATCGTGATTGCGCTGGCCGCGCGCAACCTGCCGCCCCATCTGCAGAAAAAGGCCATTGTCTGGGGTGCTGCCGGCGCCATCGTGGTTCGCTCGGTCATGACGATTGGCGTGGTCTGGCTGCTGAAAATCCCCGGCCTGATGCTGGTCGGCGGAATCGGCCTGCTGTGGGTGGCCTACCAGCTGCTGGCGGCCCAGGATGACAAGGAACACGACGGACCGGTCGCCAGCACCTTCTGGGGCGCCATGAAAACCATTGTGATTGCCGACGCGCTGATGGGCATCGACAACGTGCTGGGCGTCGCCGGTGCGGCGCATGGTTCGTTTGACCTGGTCATCATCGGCCTGCTGGTGAGCGTGCCGATTGTGGTGTTCGGCAGCACCGTGGTGCTCAAGCTGGTCGAACGCTTCCCCATCATCATCAAGATCGGCGCCGCCGTGCTGGCCTTTACCGCCGCGAAAATGATTGTCGGCGAGCAGCTGCTTGACCCGGTTTATGGCGGCCCTGATGCCTTGCCGCCAGCGCAAGCCCTGCACACCGCCGCCGAGTGGGCCACTTATGCCATCGCCATCGCCGGCGTTCTGGGCACGGGCTGGTGGGCCAACCAGCGCGCCCGGAAGGCACGCAGCGCTGCCTGAGACGCGCTGGCCGCCGATTGATGCGGTCAATCGGCGGTGGTATTCTGAAGCCATGAAACTCATCATCAAATGGCTTTTGAGCGCCGTCGCCCTGCTGGCGGTGGCTTACCTTTATTCGGGCGTGGTGGTGAGCAGCTTTACCGGCGCGCTGATTGCGGCGGCGGTGCTGGGCGCGCTGAACATGGTGGTGCGCCCGATCCTCGTGCTGCTGACACTGCCGGTCACGGTGGTGACGCTGGGGCTTTTCCTGTTCATCGTCAACGCCCTCATGTTCTGGGCGGCGGCCAGCCTGCTCAGCGGGCTGAACGTCAACGGCTTCGGTGCCGCGCTGCTGGGCTCGCTGATCTACTCGGCGCTGCAGCTAGCGATCGATTTTGTCCTGGAGCGCCTGTTCCTTAAGGATTGACTCGATCTGCCGGGTCCGGGTGTCAATGATCGAGCCGTCCACATAATCGGCACTGCCCGGCTCGCTGCGCATCAGCCCCTGCGCCGCCTTGAAGCGGTCCAGCGCAGCGGCGTAGTCGAGCTGGGCGGCGCGGCTTTCGGCATCGGCGCGAATCGCCCTGACCTTCTGGCCTTGCTGGCCGTAAGCGGCACCCAGCAACTGCCACGCCATCGCGTCCCTCGGATGCCCGGCCACCCAGCCCTGCAGCGCCTGCGACACGTCTGAAGCCCGGTTTGCCGCCATCAGGGATTTCGCATCGCTCAGCAGTTCGGCCCGCGACCCGGCTTTGGTGATGTCGGCCGATGCGGCAAAGGCCGGCGTGCGGCCCTCGATCAGGTCCATCTCGATGGCCAGCAAGTCCACCGCCTTGCTGGCGCGCGGCGTGCCGGCGATGAGCGTCCTGAGCGGCGCCAGCAGGCTGCGCGCCGCTGCAAAATCACGAAACTGGACGGCGGCCAAGGCGCCGGCATACAGCGCGCCCGCATCACGGATATTGGCGGCGGACGCCGGCGACTGCAGCGCGGGCAAGGCCGCCGCCCTGCGCCGGGCTTCGGCCAGCGCGGTGCGCAGCGCGTCCGTGCCGGGAACGGCCAGGATGCGGGCCCGTCCGGCCATCATGGCATGGAGCAACAGCGCCCGGCCCTCCTCGGCCTGCTTTTCAGGGGACGGCTTGCTTGCTGCTGCCGACGCCAGCTGCACCCGGGCTTGCGCCTCGGCAATCCGCTCGGTGTTCATCGGGTGCGAGCGCAGGTAGGGAAAGGAGCCGTTGTCATTGAGCCGGCTGGCCTGCTGCAGCTTTGCAAACATGCTGGACACGCCAGCGCTGGCATAACCGGCATCGCTCATCACGCCAAAGCCGACCCGGTCGGCTTCGCGCTCCATGTCGCGCGAAAAATTCAGCTGCCCCTGCACCGCCAGCGCCTGCCCGCCCACCATGGCCGCCATGCCTGCGTCGGGGTGCTTGCTGGCGGCCATCGCGCCCAGCACCATGGCGGCAATCATCCACGGCGCCTGCCTGGACTGCTGCGTCATGAGTCGCGAAATATGCCGCTGCGTGACATGGCTCAGTTCATGCGCCAGCACGGCAGCCATTTCATCAGCGCTGCCCACCGTGCCGATCAGGCCCAGATGCACGCCAAAATAGCCGCCGGGCAGGGCAAACGCATTGATGCTGCGCTCGCGGATCAGAAACACCTGCCAGGCAAAACGCTCGCTGAGCTCGGCCGGCAACTCGCCGCGCGCACGGGCAGCGGCCATCAGCGGCTGCCAGATGCCTTGCAGGTAGTCGCCCAGCACCGGGTCATCGACATAGTCGGGGTCGCGGTAAATGCTGACCGCAATGCGGTCGCCAATGCGGCGCTCGGCCGCAGCGGACAGATCGGAGTTGTCACCGAGCGACGGCAGCGCACCCGTCACCCGGCCAGGCGACGCGCCCGCCGCCTGCGCCAGCGAAAGAGGGGCCGCAGGCAGGCACAGCGCCAGCGCGAGCAGCAGCCGGGGCCAGGCATGGCGCGGTTTTGGCAGGGTGTTTTCAGAACGGTTCGATGGAGTCAAAAGCACTCACCTTCAGGGTGTGGATGGACGCGCAAGCTCTTATGATGACGCATCGTTGTAAAGGTTCTGTATCAGCATGTCGATGTCCTCCTCACCACTCACCCATTTTGATGGCCAGGGCCAGGCCCATATGGTCGATGTCGCCGGCAAGGCGGCCACGCACCGCATCGCCATCGCGCAAGGCCGCATTGTGATGACACCCGCCACGCTGGCGCTGATTCTGGCCGGCAACGCCAAAAAAGGCGATGTGCTGGGCATTGCGCGCATCGCCGGCATCATGGCAGCCAAAAAAACCAGCGACCTGATTCCGCTGTGCCATCCGCTGGCGCTGACCCGCGTTGCGCTTGAATTCGTGGCGGCTCCCGCAAGCGGTGCAGACCTGGCTGGCGATGAAACAGGGAGCGTGAGCTGCACCGCCACGGTCGAAACCGTCGGCCCCACCGGCGTCGAGATGGAGGCGCTGATGGCTGTCAACATCGCCCTGCTGACGATTTACGACATGTGCAAGGCGGTGGACCGGGGCATGCTCATTACCGACGTGAAGCTGATGGAGAAGCATGGCGGGAAGTCGGGCAGTTACCTGGCCGAAGACTGAACGCCGGGGTCATCAAGATCTCAGTGATTCGCTGCAAGGTGTGCTAAAAATAGATGTCAGATAAAGCATCGAAAAATACATTTAATTTTTCAAAGGCAGTTCTTCATGGATACCATCCTTGCCAACATGAGCGTAAGCGTCACTGAACTCAAGCGCAACTACGCCAATATTCTCAAACAGGCGGACGACAGCCCGGTTGCAGTGCTCAACCATAACCGCCCAGAGGCTTACCTCGTGCCTGCCAGCCACTACGAGCGGCTGATGGCTTATCTTGAAGACATGGAGGATGCCAAATTGGTACGTGAGCGCAGCAACGGACCGTTCGTTGAAATCACGCTTGATGCCCTATAAGCTCCGCTTTCATGAGCTGGCCCTGGCCGAATGGCGCAAGCTGGACGGCAGTGTGCGGGAGCCCCTGAAAAAGAAACTGGCAGAAAGACTGGCTGCTCCCCGGATTCCCGCAGCGGCCCTGTCAGGCATGGCCGATTGCTACAAAATCAAACAACGGAGTTTGGGTTATCGGCTGATTTATCGCGTTGATGATGACGTGGTCTATGTGACCGTCATTGCCGTGGGCAAGCGCGATAAGAACCAGGTCTATGAGACGGCTAAAAACCGGCTCGAATGATCCTTCCGGGCTGACCTTCCTTGAGGCCCGCGCTCCTGTGCAGACAGGCGTTCAGCCTGCGCGTTTTCCCTGGCCCAGCGCGCATGCTCCTTCGGAAACGCCGCCCGGTAGCGCGCCAGATACCGCAGGGCTTCGTCATCGCGGCCCAGCATGACCGCACTTTCAATCAGCTTTTCAATCACGCGCGGCTCGGGCGAGTAGTGCAGCAGTTCCAGCGCCATGGCATGCACGGCAGCGGCATTGTCAGGCGTGAGTTCAGTGATGCTCAGCTCCGCAAAAAGCGCCTGATCGTGGAACAGCCAGCTGCCGCGAATCTTGTCCAGCGTATCGTCGCGATAGACCGCGCTGCGCTCTGCGGGCGACAGGTAAATCTGGCTGACGCGGTCATAGCTGACCGCCGCGCCCACCAGCATCGCTATCATAGTGATAGCGGCCAGCGCTTGTAAATACG
>JBDSZF010000098.1:0-3513 GCA_039925285.1 Polaromonas sp. | reverse complement strand
TCATCGCGGACAAAGTGCAGGCGGATGACTTTGGGCGATTTGCCTTCGTCAAAGTGACAATGGACAGCGTCTTGCACAGCCGCACGCAGCTCAGCCTCCGTGTCCGCCTCGGTAAAGATGGACTCGCCCAGCGAACGGGCGGTGAAGCCGCCCTCGGGGGCCTGTTCGACTACAAAAACGATTTCGGTCACTTCAGCATCTCCTTGTCAGGGTTACGCCTGTTGCGGGCTGAACTACTTGCCCAACAGACAAACTCTGGTCATCAAACAACACAGAGTATGCATCGAAGCTGCGGGCAACTGCGCCCTCTTCTTTGGGCTTGACTTGCAGGCGGTCGAACAAGGCGTGAGCCGGGGCGTTGCCAAGCTCGCTGTCGTGCTTGAAAACGTAGAGTCCGCGTGTGGACATCTCGCCGCGTGCGGCGGAACGGTCGTGCTCGAACATCTGCTCCAGCGCGTTGAACAGCAGCTCCAGGTCTTCATCGCCAAAACCTGTCTGCTTGGCCAGAAAGGAAGACACGAAGCCGTGCGCGACACACGGCGACGTTCAGCCACAGGCTGGGGTAAGGCACATCCGGCCCGGCAAAAACCGCATCAACGATGGCACCGCCCAGATTGGGCGGAATGTTGTCGGCCTTGTTTTGCAGCGCCACCGCAGCCAGGAGGCGGAACAAGGAAGGGTATTGCGGCTCATGCTGGCCGCGCACCAGTTCCAAGTCTTTGAAAATATTGCTGGATGCACTTTCCCAGCTCATCAAGCGTCATGAAGTGGTAAAACCGGATGCTGATGCGGGCGGCATTCGGGGCCAGACCCAGGACGTGAAAACGGTTGGCGTCATCCAGACCACCATGCTTGCCGGTGTGTATAGCTGAAAACAAGGCTTGCCCTGCATGCGCACCAAGGTCTGGGTCATCCCTCGGCGGTTCGCCAAAAATATCCGCCGCTACCGATTTACGATTGTTTCAATATCAATTTTCACAATCTAGAGCGGAATCACCCTGACTGGCAATAATCGTACCCCAAGTACCGCGGGGGGGGGCTTGGCATTTTTTGCTAGTCAGAGCGGAGCCGCTCTAAAAGAAGGCTCCAGACTGCCACCCAAAACACCCTCAAAAAAGCCCCGCAGTCCTTCGACTGGCGGGGCTTTTCTCTTTGCATCGCGAAGCTGCAAAGGCGAACAGGCTTACTGCTTGATGGCTTCGACCTGGATCGCCAGACGGACATTTTTCGGGAAACCCCAGTCGATGCCGTAGTTCATGCCAAAGGCGGTGCGGTCAATCATGGTTTCAAAGTCGCCGCCACACACTTCACGCTTGATCATGGGGCTGACGTAGCAGTTGAACTGGTTGGCCTTGAGCGTGACGGGCAGGGTTTTGCCGAGCAAGGTCAGTTTGCCGGTGACTTCGGACACCTTGTCGCCGCTGAAGATGAACTTGTCAGAGACGAACTTGATGGTGGGGTATTTGGCGGCGTCAAACAGCTCGGCACTTTGCAGGTGCTTGTTGAAGGCATCGGTGCCGGTGTTGATGGAGGTGGTATCAATGGAGACGTCCACTTTGCCAGTCTTGGCGGCGCGGTCAAACTGCACCGAGCCTTCTTTCTTGTCGAAACGGCCCCGGTTGGTGGTGGTGCCAAAGTGGCCGATCTCGAACGACGCAAAGGTGTGCGCCGGGTCAATGGCGTAAGCGGCGGTTTCTGCGTGGGCCACGCTGGCCAGCAAGGCGGCCGCAGCGGCCAGGGTCAAAAGGAATTTGCGCATGTGTGTTGCTCCAGAAGTTAAAAAAAGAATCAGTATTTGCCGACGCCGGTCAGCGCGAGCTTGAATTTGACTTGCACGTCGTCGGCCACCATGGCGGTGTCGGCCCACTCGTTCTCGCCAATCTTGAAGGCCAGGCGCTTGATGGCAAAAGCGCCGCTGGCCATGGTGAGGGCGCCGGATTGCGTCAGCGCCACGGGCACCACGACATCGCGCACGCTGCCCTTGATGCTGAGCTTGCCGGCCACCTCGAACTTGCCCGGACTCACTTTTTTGACGCTGCTGGACTGAAACGTGGCTTGGGGAAACTTGGGGACGTTGAACCAGTTGGCCTTGGGCAGTTCGGCGTCGGACTCGGGCGCGCCCAGCGTGGCACTGGCCATGTCAATCGCAAAGGCAATCTTGCTGGTTTCGGGCTTGGCGGGGTCAAACGCAATTTGCGCATCAAACTTCTTGAAATGGCCGTCCACCGACACGCCCATTTGCTTGCTGGCAAAGGCAATCGCGCTTTGCGCCGGAACCAGCTTTTGCTGAGCCTGGGCCGACAAGGAAAGAAGCGCACCGGCCATGGCCAGGCTGGCCACGCGCAGGGCCGAAGAAAAGGTAAACATGTTCATCAGGTCACTTCCAGGATCCAGGTAAAGAAAGGGATGCGCCTCAGCGCAGGCCGGGCAGCATGCGCTGGAGCAAACCGTCGCGGTCCACCCAGTGATGCTTGAGGGCGGCCGCCACATGCAGGACCACCAGTGCGGCCAGCGCAAAAGCCGACACTTGGTGCCAGGGCTTGATCAGCTCGGCCAGGGCCTTGTCGGGCGGCACGAAATCGGGCAGCGGCAGCACGCCAAACAGCACGATGGAGAAACCGGCCGCCGAACTGTATGCCCAGCCGATCAGCGGCACCAGGAAAAACAGCGCATACAGCAAGCCGTGGGTGGCGTGATAGGCCTGCGTCTGCCAGTTCGGCATCGCCGCTTTCACCTTGGGCGGCAAGGCCGGGGGCCGGTGGGTGAAGCGCCACAGCAACCTGAGCAGCGACAGCGCCAGAATCACGACGCCGGCCCACTTGTGCCAGTTGTAGAGCTTGAGTCGCAGCGGTGAAAACGGCAGGTCCGCCATGTACAGGCCGACGCCAAACATCAGGGCCAGCGCAAGCGCCAGAACCCAGTGCAAGGCGATGGCAAGGCCGTGATAGCGAGAGGAAGCCGCAGGCGGCGTAGCAGAAGTCATGAGGCAGGCAATTTGTAAATTTCCGCAAAACAGTGAAAGTTGCGGGAAGTATAGAAACCGCTGGCGCCCTTAAAGTTCAAATTAATTGACGAAACAATTCAAATTTCTTGAACCTTGGATGACCCAACTGTGAATCAGGGCGAATTTGGCAGCATCGCTTGCACCCCAAAGCGGTCGCTCAGTTCGCCCAGGCCCAGCTCGGCCAGCACCTGCTGCAGACGCGTCTGCGCGGCGCGGGTCTTGGCCACATTGGGCAGGGCCGGGCGGCTGGCCAGGATGAGTTCGTTTTTCATCGAATGCTCCCAGCCCACCAGTTCGGTCACCGTGACCTGGTAGCCGTTGGCCTCTAACTGCAGGCAGCGCAGCACGTTGGTGATCTGGCTGCCGAATTCGCGGGTGTGCAGCGGGTGGCGCCACAACTCGGCCAGCGGGGTTTTGGCCAGATTCAGCGCGCGTGACTTTTTCAGCACGCCGGCCACTTCGGCCTGGCAGCACGGCACCAGCACCATGTGGCGCGCCTGCCTGGCCAG
>JBDSZF010000097.1:0-2889 GCA_039925285.1 Polaromonas sp. | reverse complement strand
GTCTGGGTTTTTTCAATCAGGGCAAGGTGGTTCATACAGGCTTTGCGTCTCTTCTACTATCTTGTCGATCGGTCAGTCTTTGCGGTCAAAACCCTGCCCGGCCAGCCAGTCGGCGCCCGCCTCTGCTCGGGTGCGGGCGTCGCCGCGCTCCTCGTCGTCTTCGTGATCGTTGAACTCGTCCTCATAGTCATCGCCATCTTCAGCATCTTCATGACCGGATTCATCACTTCCGTCTTGCGCGCCCATTGCGGCATCCGGCTTGCCCGCCATGTAGTGCAGGCCCGCAGCCACCGTCAAAAACCACTCGCCACCGGGCTCCTTCACGATGACCTGGAGCAATTCCCTGGCCCACGGCGCCACCTCAATACCGTCAGCCACGTGGCTCCATGCCGGAAACTCATCGGCTTCATGGCTGAGCAGATGGTCCATGACGGCAGGCTGCGTGAAGCGGAAGCCCTGGTGGAAGATCACCGCCACCATCTCGGGGCTGAGTTCCATCATCTGGACCAGAAAGCTGATTTCCTTGCGTTTTTCGGCCAGACGCTGGCGCAGCACATCGCGACCGTCGGAGTCAAACGTCAGATCATCCATTTCAGACCGGTAGGCAGAGCGCAGGTTGAGGAAAAAAGGAGAGATGTTCATGCCGTAGTTTTTTTCAAAGCAGGGAGTTGAAATAGTTTTGCCAAATGGCCCGCGCCGTATCGATCGGGCTGTCAAGCAGGTTGCGGCGGCGGTTGTCATCGTAGGCCTGGCGCCTGTCAGCATCGCAAAGCACTTCGTAAGCCTCTTGCACCGCCCGAAACCGCGCTGCCGCTTCAGTCGAAGGGTTCTTGTCGGGATGCCAGAAGGACGCTTTCTGGCGAAAGGCTTTTTTGACATCAGCCAGCGTTGCCGCGCTGCTGAGCCCAAGGGTGGTGTAGTGGTCTGTCATGCGTGTTGAGGTGGACGGAAACCGGAAGCAAGTAGCAAACACGGCATGCGAAAAGGATACGCCGGGCTTGAAGGCTTACCGGGATGCGCAATGCGCGAGCCGGTGATTATGCTTGAGCAGCGCCTGCCGCTTTACCTGCAGGGACTCCTTGCAGGCCCGCCAACAGCGCCGCAGAGGCGGCATGTAAACCCAAAAACTGCAGCGCAAGCCGCACATGAGGTTGCAACGACCTGTAAGTCCGGTCAACTGCCTGGGCTTGGCCGTCGTTAATAGTTGGACTGCAACGAAATCGTTGTATCAATCAATTTAATCTGAAGGCTTACCATGAACAAGTTACTCGCTTCCCTGATCGCCGGTCTGTTTGTTTCAGGCGCATTTGCTCAGGCTCCTGCGGCTCCAGCCGTTGCGCCTGCAAGCCCTGCTGTCGTGAAGGCAGAAGCCAAGGCCGACAAGGCAACGGTCAAGGCTGTCGCAGCCGAAGCCAAAGTGGATGCCAAGGCTGACACCAAGGTGGAAAAAGCCGAAGTGAAAGCCGGAACAACCAAGTCCAAAGCACATGCCAAGGCAAAAAAGGCCAAGTCAAAAGCCCATGCAAAAGCCGTGAAAGCCGAGCCGCAAGACAAGGCCGCGGCTCAAGCCAAGGCTGAAAAAGTCGATGTCAAGGCTGATGCCAAAGCCGACAAGGCCGTCGTCAACGCCACCGCCAAGGCCGACAAGATCAAGATTGACGCCAAAGCCGACAAAGTGAATGCAGCAACCGCCACCACGGCAGTCAAGGCCGAAGGCAAGGCTGATGTGAAAGCTGCAGCCGGCAAGTAAACGCTTCTTGCGCTTCCCTGAAAAGACAGGCTCTGGCCTGTCTTTTTTTATGGGCGGCCGCGTTGGGTGTCAGCGCCGACCAAGTGCTTTTATCTTCACTGCGCCTCCGACAGCTTGCCCAGCACCAGCCGCAGCTGCCGGCCGCACCGCGCCGCCAGCGCTTCATCATGCGTGACCATGACAAACGCCGTGCCGTGCTCTCGCGCGAGCTGGAGCATCAGCTGGAACACGCCGTCGGCGGTGGACCGGTCGAGGTTGCCGGTGGGCTCGTCGGCCAGCACGCAGGCCGGTTGCGCGACCAGGGCGCGGGCGATGGCGACGCGCTGGCGTTCGCCGCCTGAAAGTTCGGACGGGCGGTGGTGAATGCGGTCTTGCAGGCCCACGCTGGCCAGCATCCGGGTCGCGATCCGCGTGCATTCATCGCGCGGCAGGCGCCTGATCCACAGCGGCATGGCGACGTTGTCAAGCGCGCTGAACTCGGGCAGCAGGTGGTGAAACTGGTACACAAAGCCGAGGTGCTGGTTGCGCAGCTGGCCTTGCTGGGCCGGTGACAGGCTGGACAGGAGTTGCCCCTTGAGTTCGACCTGCCCGCTGGTCGGCGCATCCAGTCCGCCCATCAGGTGCAGCAGCGTGCTTTTGCCCGAACCCGAGGTGCCGACGATGGCCAGGGTTTCACCGCGATGCACCTGCAGGTCAACGCCCTGCAGCACGGTCACGTCGAGCCGGCCTTCGGTGAAGCGCTTGGTCAGGCTGGTGGCGCGCAGCACGACTTCTGCCTGGCGGGTGGATTCAGGGAGGCCCCCATCCCGGCCTTCCACCAGCGGGGGAAGGAGGAAGTCGGGGGAAAGCATGGGGGTCAGTCGTCCCGCCGACAGGCCGCCCTTAGGCGGGACAGCCCCCTCGGGGGGCAGCGAACCACTCGAAGAGGGGAGCGTGGGGGTCATATCATTCATAGCGCAGGGCCTCCGCCGGGTTCACGCGGCTGGCGCGCCAGCTGGGATAAATGGTTGCCAGGAACGACAGCACCAGCGAAATGACGGCAATCGGCATGATGTCGCTGTACTGCGGCTCGCTGGGCATGCGGCTGATGAGGTAGATGTCCTTGGGCAAAAAGCTGGCGTTCAGCATTCGCTCCAGCG
>JBDSZF010000096.1:0-12901 GCA_039925285.1 Polaromonas sp. | reverse complement strand
TCGACATGGGGCTGCATGCCTTCGCCATGAGCCGCTTTTCGGGCGTCTGGTCGGGCATGAAGACGATCCAGGAAGTGGTCGAGTCGTCGAGTTCGGTGTCGGTCGATCCGGACCGGGTGAAGATCATCATTCCCGAGGATTTCCAGATGCCGCCGGGCGGCCTGCATATCCGCTGGCCCGATGCGCCGCTGGAGCAGGAAGCGCGGCTGATGGACTACAAATGGTATGCCGCGCTGGCTTATGTGCGCGCCAACAAGCTCAACTACAACGTGATCGCCGGGGCTAACGACCGTTTCGGCATCATCGCCAGCGGCAAGGCGTTCAACGACACGCGCCAGGCTCTCAGTGACCTGGGACTGGACGACGCCACCTGCCACCAGCTCGGCATCCGGCTGCACAAGGTCAATGTGGTCTGGCCGCTCGAAGCCACCATCACGCGCGACTTCGCCATGGGCCTGCAGGAAATCCTGGTGGTCGAGGAAAAGCGCCAGGTCATTGAATACCAGATCAAGGAAGAGCTCTACAACTGGCGCGCCGATGTGCGGCCTAATGTGCTCGGCAAGTTTGACGAGACCGAAGGCGATCAGTCGGGCGGCGAGTGGAGTCATGCCAACCCGAGCGAGCACTGGCTGCTGCGGCCCAAGGCTGACCTGACGCCGGCCATCATTGCCAAGGCGATCGCCAAACGGCTGACCAAACTCGGCGTACCCGGCGATATCGTGGCGCGCATGCAGGCCCGGCTGGCCGTGATCGAGGCCCGGGAACGCGCGCTGGTCGAGACCCATATCGACACCGGCGAGCGCGCGCCCTGGTTTTGCAGCGGCTGCCCGCACAACACCAGCACCCGCGTGCCCGAGGGTTCGCGCGCCGTGGCCGGCATTGGCTGCCATTACATGGCGACCTGGATGGACCGCTCGACCTCGACCTTCACCCAGATGGGCGGCGAGGGTGTGCCCTGGGTTGGCCAGGCCGCCTTCACCAACGACAAGCACATCTTCGCCAACCTGGGCGATGGCACCTACTTCCACAGCGGGCTGCTGGCGATTCGCCAGAGCATTGCCAGCGGCGTCAACATCACCTACAAGATTCTCTACAACGACGCGGTGGCCATGACCGGCGGCCAGCAGGTCGGCGAACGGCCCGAGGGCCATTCGGTGCTGCAGATCATGCGCAGCCTGGATGCCGAAGGCGTGACCAAGCTGGTCATCGTGACCGACGAGCCGGAAAAATACCAGGGCGTCAAGCTGCTGGACGGCGTCACCGTGCATCACCGCGATGAACTCGACAAGCTCCAGCGCGAGTTCCGCGAACTCAAGGGCACGAGCGCCATCATTTACGACCAGACCTGCGCGACTGAAAAGCGCCGCCGCCGCAAGCGCGGCACGCTGGTCGATCCGGCCAGGCGCGTGGTCATCAACGAACTGGTGTGCGAGGGTTGCGGCGACTGCTCGGTGCAGTCCAACTGCCTGTCGGTCGAGCCGCTCGAAACCGAATTCGGCCGCAAGCGCCAGATCAACCAGAACAGCTGCAACAAGGACTATTCCTGCCTCAAGGGTTTTTGCCCGAGCTTTGTGACGGTCGAAGGCGGCCAGCTCAAAAAACCCAGGAAGCAGAAAAAGGGCGACCTGGCGAGCCTGCCGGCGATTCCCGAGCCGGTGCTGCCGGTGGCTGAAAGCGCCTGGGGCATCGTGGTCGGCGGCGTCGGCGGCACCGGCGTCATCACCATCGGGCAGTTGCTGGGAATGGCGGCCCACCTCGAAGGCAAGGGCGTGGTCACGCAGGATGCCGGTGGCCTGGCGCAAAAAGGCGGCGCGACCTGGAGCCATATCCAGATCGCCAACCGGCCCGAGGCCATCTACACCACCAAGGTCGATACGGCCAAGGCCGACCTGATCATCGGCTGTGACCCGATCGTGACCGCCAGCCCCTACACGCTGGCGACCATGCAGCCGGGCCGGACCTTTGTCGCGATGAATTCGCATGGCGCGCCGACCGCTGCTTTCGTGACCAATCCAAATTGGCAGTTTCCCGGCGGCAACTGCGAAAGCGCCGTGCGCAACGCAGTCGGCGCAGAAGCGATGGTCAGTTTTGATGCCGAACAGGTCGCCGTGCAGATGATTGGCGACTCGATCTACACCAATCCGCTGATGCTGGGCTTTGCGTGGCAAAAAGGCCGGGTGCCGCTGTCGCATGCTTCCTTGACGCGGGCGATTGAGCTCAACGGTGTTCAGGTGGACAACAACAAGGCAGCGTTTGAGTGGGGCCGTCGCTGCGCGCATGACCTGGCCTCGGTGCAGGCGCTGTTCAAGGCTGCGCAGGTGATCGCGTTTGTCAAAAAGCCGTCTCTGACCGAAATGCTCGCCAAGCGCGTGTCTTTCCTGACGGCTTACCAGAACGCCGCTTATGCGCAGACCTACCAGGACTTTGTCGAGAAGGTGCGAACAGCAGAAGCGCCGCTGGGCAAAACCACGCTGACCGAGGCCGTGGCCCGTTACCTGTTCAAGCTCATGGCCTACAAGGACGAGTACGAAGTGGCGCGGCTGCACACCGACACCGGGTTTTTGAACCAGGTCAACGCCATGTTTGAAGGCGACTTCAAGCTCAACTACCACCTGGCGCCGCCGCTGATGGCCAGGAAAAACGACCAGGGCGAGTTGCAGAAGCAGCCTTTCGGCCCATGGATGCTGACCGGCTTCAGACTGCTGGCCAAACTTAAAGGCTTGCGCGGTACGCCGTTCGACCTGTTCGGCCGCACCGAAGAGCGCCGGGAGGAGCGCGCGCTGATCGAAGAGTACCGGGCCAGCATCGAGGAGGTGCTCTCAAGCCTCAGGTCTGAAAACCATGCGCAGGCTGTGGAAATCGCCCGGATTCCCGAACTGATCAAGGGTTATGGCCATGTCAAGGTGCGTCATCTGGCAGCAGCCCGGCCCCAGTGGACGGCGCTGATGCAGGCCTTCCGGCAGCCTGCAGCGATCCAGAAGAAACAGGCAGCCTGAGCCCCGGGACGGCGGGCCTGCCGCCCGCTGCGCCGCCTTTCAAAAGCCTGTGGACCAGGGCATTGAGCCGGCTGACCGCCAGCCTGTGGAGAAATAGCCGTACGTGCGCGTGTTGAATTCGCGGCCTGCGCCCGACGCATACAATCATCTGTCCATGCTCCGGCCTTGCTGGCCTGAGCGTTCGCCAGTGTTTCCTTAATAATTGTGGAGTCAGCCGTGTTTATTTCTTCAGCTTTTGCCCAAACTGCCCCCGCTGCCGCAGCCGGCGGCAGTGACATGATGTCCACGCTCACCGGCATGCTGCCGCTGGTGCTGATGTTTGTGGTGCTGTATTTTGTGATGATCCGCCCACAGATGAGGAAGCAGAAAGAACACCGCGCCATGATCGAGGCGCTGGCCAAGGGCGACGAAGTGGCGACCGCTGGCGGCCTGCTGGGCAAGGTCACCCGTTTGGGCGAAGGCTACCTGACACTGGAAATCGCCTCGGGCGTCGAGGTGCAGTTGCAGCGCAGCGCCATTGTCCAGGTGTTGCCCAAGGGCGCCATCAACAGCGCCAAATAAAACAACACGGCAATACGACGGTCTAGCCGGACGCGCCTGGACAAGCCAGGCCCGCTTTTTTCTATCCGTTCATCAGGAACAAATCTCTCATGAATCGTTATCCGGCCTGGAAGTACGCCATTATGGTGGTCGTGCTGCTGATCGCAGCGCTGTACACGCTGCCCAATTTCTTTGGCGAAGCACCTGCGGTGCAGGTCTCCAGCAGCAAGTCCGCCATCAAGGTGGACACGACGACGCTGGCCAAAGTCGAGCAGGCGCTCAAGGATGCCAGCATTGCTGCCGATGCGATCACGCTCGAAGCGGGATCGATCAAGGCACGTTTTGGTGATACCGATACCCAGCTCAAGGCCAAGGATGCGATTCAGAAGGCGCTGACGCCTGATCCTTCCGAGTCTGCTTATGTGGTGGCGCTCAACCTGCTGTCGCGTTCGCCTTCGTGGCTGACTTCCCTGAATGCGAACCCGATGTACCTGGGGCTCGATTTGCGCGGCGGCGTGCACTTCATGCTGCAGGTGGACATGCAGGCCGCGCTGACCAAGCGCGCCGAATCGCTGGCTGGCGACATCCGCCTGTCGCTGCGTGAAAAGAACATCCGGCACAGCGGCATTGCCCGCAATGGCGAAGCCATCGAAATCCGCTTTCGCGATGCCGCCACGCTGACATCGGCCAAAAACCTGATCCAGGACCAGATCCCGGATCTGCAGATGGTCGAGGCGCCGGACGGCACCGACTACAAACTGACCGCCAGCATCAAGCCCGAGGCCGCGCGCCGCATCCAGGACCAGGCGCTCAAGCAGAACATGGTGACGCTGCACAACCGCATCAACGAGCTTGGCGTGGCCGAGCCGGTGATCCAGCAGCAGGGCATTGACCGCATCGTGGTGCAACTGCCGGGCGTTCAGGACACGGCCAAGGCCAAGGACATCCTGGGCCGCACCGCGACGCTGGAAATGCGCCTGGTGGATGACAGCGCCGAGGCCAGGGCCGCCGAGAGCAACAGCGGCCCGGTGCCGTTCGGCGCCGAGCGTTTCTTTGAGCGCAATGGCCAGCCGGTGATCGTCAAGAAGCAGGTCATCCTGACCGGCGAGAACCTGACCGATGCCCAGCCCGGCTTCGATTCGCAGAACCAGCAGCCCAAGGTCGATCTGACGGTCGATGCCAAGGGCGGCCGCATCATGCGCGACACCAGCCGCGAGAACCTTAAAAAGCGCATGGCGATCCTGCTGTTTGAAAAAGGCAAGGGCGAAGTGCTGACCGCGCCGGTGATCCAGGGCGAACTCGGCAACCGTTTCCAGATTTCCGGCTCCATGAGTGTCAATGAAGCCAGTGACCTGGCGCTGCTGCTGCGCGCCGGCTCGCTGGCCGCGCCCATGGAGATCATCGAGGAGCGCACCATCGGCCCGACGCTGGGCGCGGAAAACATCAGCAAGGGCTTTCATAGCGTGTCCTGGGGCTTTGCGGTGATCGTGGCGTTCATGGTGGCCTACTACATGCTGTTCGGCCTGTTCTCAGGGCTGGCGCTGGCCGTCAACCTGCTGCTGCTGGTGGCTGTGCTGTCGATGCTGCAGGCGACGCTGACTTTGCCCGGCATGGCGGCGATGGCGCTGGCGCTGGGTATGGCGATTGACTCCAACGTGCTGATCAATGAACGCATCCGCGAGGAACTGCGCGGCGGTGCCTCGCCGCAGGCCGCCATTCATGCGGGTTACGAGCGGGCCTGGGCGACCATCCTGGACTCCAATATCTCGACGCTGGTCGTTGGCCTGGCCTTGCTGGCCTTTGGCTCGGGTCCGGTGCGCGGCTTTGCCGTGGTGCACTGCATCGGCATCCTGACGAGCATGTTTTCTGCGGTGTTTTTCTCGCGCGGCCTGGTCAACCTCTGGTATGGTAGGCAGAAAAAGCTCAAGACTGTTTCGATTGGCACGGTCTGGCGGCCAGCGGCCGATGGCACGCTCGCCAAATCATGACGGTCTTTTTTTCTGAGCTGCTTTCCTAGGACTCCAGATGGAATTTTTCAAAATCCGGCGTGACATCCCGTTCATGCGGCACGCGCTGATCTTCAACGTCGTCAGTTTCGTCACCTTTGCGCTGGCGGTGTTCTTCCTGTTCTCGCGCGGCCTGCACCTGTCGGTCGAGTTCACTGGCGGTACCCTGATGGAGGTGAACTACACCCAGGCCGCCGATGTCGGCAAGATCCGCAACACCGTGGCCGGGCTGGGACTGACCGATGTTCAAGTGCAGAATTTCGGCACCTCGCGCGACGTGATGATCCGCTTGCCGGCGCAAAAGGGCGTCAGCACGGCCCAGCAGAGCGATACCGTGATGGCGGCGCTCAAAGCCGCCAGCCCTGATGTGACGCTGCGCCGCACCGAGTTTGTCGGGCCGCAGGTCGGCGAGGAACTGGCCCAGGACGGGCTCAAGGCGCTGGCCATGGTGGTGTTCGGCATCATGGTGTACCTGGCTTTCCGTTTCGAGTGGAAATATGCGGTCGCAGCCATCATTGCGAACTTGCATGATGTGGTCATCATCCTCGGATTTTTTGCCTTCTTCCAGTGGGAATTTTCGCTGGCGGTGCTGGCCGCCGTACTGGCCGTGCTGGGCTATTCGGTCAATGAGTCGGTGGTGATTTTTGACCGGATTCGCGAGAACTTCCGCCGTTACCGCAAGATGAACACGGAGGAGATCATCAACAACGCGATCACCTCCACCATCAGCCGCACCATCATCACCCACGGCTCGACCCAGATCATGGTGCTGTCGATGCTGCTGTTTGGCGGCCCGACGCTGTTTTATTTTGCGCTGGCGCTGACCATCGGCATTTTGTTTGGTATTTATTCTTCCGTCTTTGTCGCCGCAGCGATTGCGATGTGGCTGGGCATCAAGCGTGAAGACCTGATCAAGGGGCCGGCTAAAAAAGACGAGGATCCCAACGATCCGAACGCAGGCGCCACGGTGTAGTTCTCTCTAGAAATCGTTCAAGTTGGACCAGCCTAACCGTAACCCCAAGTACAGTGATCTTGCACGGCAGGCACGCGCCTTGTTTACCGAGCGTGCGCATCGCATGTTGCCCGGGCTGGCTGCCTCCATTGGCGACACACTGGCCGAACTGGCTGCACAGCCGGTCAATGCGCGAGACATGCAGGACAGGGGCGACGCGCTGCTGGCTTACCAGAAAAACAGTGCAGCCTGGGTTCAGGGCACGCTCAAGGCCTGGACCAGCGTATTGCCGTCTGCCGAGACTGCCGCGCCATCCTTGCTGTCAGAGCCTGGCCAACTGTCCTTGGTTGGCAACGAGGCAGTAGAGAACCGGATTCTTGCTTCACGGCTGGCGCTGCGCCTGCTGGATCTTGCAAGTTGGGAGCTCAATGACCTGCGCTTGCGTATCCAGAATCTGGAGGGCCTGCCTGAATTGCACAAGCAGGACATTTTTCGACCTGAAGTGCTTGCGCAGCGCCTGGTCGCACAGTGGACTCTGGCGCGGTTGCCGCAGTCGGTGTGGCTGCTGGTTCAGGATATGCTCCAGAAGAGCATGGCGTCGCAGATGCTGGAAATCTATCACGTCACCAATGAGTTCCTGATAAGGCAAGGCGTGATGGCAGAAATCGATCTGCGACCTTTGGTCAGGAGAACGCCTTCTGCCTTGTCCAAGAATGCTCCTTCAGTCAGCACCGCTGGGCGTGCGCCTTCAATGCCGGCGGCGAAAACCGGAGCCGACAGTGGCATGGGAAGCGGTTTTGGCGCCGAAGGCGGCGGCACCGTCAATGGCGGCTCGGCTATTGGCAGGGGATCCGGCAGCGCTGAAGACGCTGACCAGACGCCCAGAAGCTGGAAAGCGAACAACGCCGTCCAGGATGAAACCCGCATGCAAACGGCCACCACGCCGCTGGCCCGTGTTCGCATGCGTGCCCAGGGTGTGATGGGGCGTCTCAAGCAGATGCTGTTCAAACAGGTTGCGGATTTTGACGAGACACGTGCCTCTCCGGCTTCGCCGCAGCTGGAGCAGGTCATCAACCGTCTGCAACAGGCTGAAAAAGGCAGCCCCGGCCACAGCCTGCAAGCCCAGGATTCTGACCTGATGCACGGTCAAACCCATGTTGACCAGGCCATGCAGGCGCTGCGTCAGCGCACCACTGCGCTCAAACAGGCAGCGTCCACCTCGGCAGAAAAAGCCACCATCGAAATCGTCGCCCTGATGTTCCAGAGCATCCTGGCTGAAGACCGGATTCCGCCCGGAATCCGTGTCTGGTTTGCGCGGCTGCAAATGCCGGTGCTGCGGGTTGCGATTGCCGAACCCGATTTTTTTGGCTCCCTGCAGCATCCTGCGCGCCTGTTGATTGACCGCATGGGCTCATGCGTGCTGGGTTTTGATGTCACGGTGGCGGGCAACGTCCTGGAGTCTGAAATCAGGCGGGTCGTGCAGGTGATCGAGCAGTATCCCGAAACCGGACGCCGGGTATTTCAGCTGGTCTATGACGAGTTTGACAAATTCCTGTCCCGATTCCTCTCTGAGCAAGGCAGCGTCGCACGGGTGGTCAGCCTGGCCCAGCAGCTTGAGCAGAAGGAAATCATGGTCATCCAGTACACCATCGAGATGCGCAGCATGCTCGACGGCATGCCGGTATGCGACGGAATACGGGAGTTCCTGTTCAAGATCTGGGCCGAAGTGCTGGCCATTGCCGCGACGAAAAACGGCCCCCAGCATGAGCAAACCCTGCTGCTCAAGCAGGCCGCGGCCGATCTGGTATGGGCTGCCAGCGCCAAGCCGAACCGCATCGACCGAAGCCGTGTCATTGCCGCGCTCCCCAGGCAGCTGCAACTGCTGCGGCAGGGCATGGCCCTGCTGGGCCTGGACCCGTCTGCGCAGGACGCCCAGCTGAAGGTCATCAGCGACACGCTGGCCGATGCCTTCATGTCAAAAACCGATGTCATCCCGCTCGAAAAAGTCCAGGCGCTGGCCAAGCGACTGACCCATCTGGAAGATTATCTGTCCGACCCGGATGTGGGCGACCTGCCTCTGGATACTGACAGCCTGGTCACGATGATAGGGATTGATGCGGCAAAAATTGAAGTCATCGGCAACGGTGGCAGCCAGCCCACAGAAGCCATGCGCGCCTGGGCTCGGGAACTGCAGCCGGGCAACTGGTTCAACCTGGACCATAACGGAAAAATCAGCCATGTGCAGTTTGCCTGGTGCAGCGAGCGCAAGCAATTGCATCTGTTCGCTGCGGCGGATGGCCGCAATTTCCTGATCCAGATGCGCCGGCTGGCCGCTTATCTTCAGGCGGGGCTGCTGGTGCCGACGGAAGAAGAAGCGCTCACGGTGCGTGCCACCCGGGATGCGCTGGCCAAGCTGGACGCCAATCCGGAGCGTTTGCTCGGCTAGGTATTCAAGGCTTGCTGGGTGGGCCAGCGCAGGCGCTCAGTGGGCCTGGCGGCCTTCGGCGTCGTCGCACAGCTCATCGAGCACCAGCGCATCAGGCTCTTCGCCGAAGCTCCAGTAAACCATCAGAACGATGATTTTCAGGTCGTCCAGCGAAACTGGATCGCCGGGCGAGGCCATGGCGCGATCAATCACGATTTCCCGCATGTAGGGCGGCAACACGCCCGATGTTTCTAGAAAGCACACAAACCCCAGGCTTTGCGCGCCCAGATGCGCCTGTTCGGCCACAGAGTAAATACGCAGGCTGTTGACTGACTGCGCCTGCATGCAGGGAAGGGCGTCGGCGGAAGCGGCAGGGTCCGGGTTTGTCGTCGCTGGCAGGCTGATTTGTGTGCCTTTGGCGGCAGCGTTCAGTCCGTCCAGCCAGACCAGCGCTTGCTGGATTTCTTCGGCATCAAATCCTGCCGCTATGAGTTTTCGTCCGAGCCGGTCAATTTCAGGGCAGGCAGCGCCGTGCCAGTAATTTTCGTAAACATAGACCAGAACTTCAAACATGCATTCAATATAACGCAGATAAGCTCAGCCCGCCGCCATGCGTTGAAACAGACCACCGGGCAGGCGTGCGACCTGTCCGTCGAGTTCAAGCGCCAGCAGCTGTGCCTGCAGGTGGGCGGTATCCAGGCCGGTGCGTGCCTGCAGGGCATCGAGGCTGACCGCATCAAATCCCAGCGCAGCCAGCAGCGGGTCTTCGGTGGCAGGCGCCGGCGAATCACCGTCATCGCCCTGTGCTGGCGCCTGCAAGGCATCCAGGGCTGGGCCTGAACCGGTGGGCAGCATCTTGAGCTCTTCCAGCACATCCTGCGCCACCTCCACCAGCTTGGCGCCCTGCTTGATCAGGGCATGGCAGCCGCGTGACTGCGGTGAATGAATCGAGCCGGGAATGGCAAAGACTTCCTTGCCCTGCTCGGCTGCCAGCCGGGCGGTGATCAGCGAGCCCGACTGCAGCGCCGCCTCGACCACCAGCGTTCCCCGGCTCAGGCCGGAAATGATGCGGTTGCGTTTGGGAAAGTTGGCGTTCAGCGGCGGTGTTCCCAGAGGAAATTCGCTGACGATCATGCCTTGCCCGGCAATGCGGTGCGCCAGGGCAAGATGCTTTTTGGGATAGACCCGGTCCAGCCCGGTGCCGACGACTGCAATGGTTTCGCCGCCCCCCAGCATCGCGCCATCGTGGGCCGCGCCATCAATGCCCAGCGCCAGCCCCGACACCACGCAGATTCCCGCGCTGCCAAAGGCCCTGGCAAACTGACGGGCATTGCTTTCCCCCTGCGGTGTCGGGTTGCGGCTGCCCACGATGGCCAGGCTACTGGCTATTGTCCTGGCCGCTTTTTGGGTCTCATTGGCAAGCGTTCCCAGCATGTAAAGCATCAAAGGCGGATCTTCGATGTCGAGCAGGGCTGCCGGATAAGCCGCATCGCCGAGCACCGCGACGCGCCGGTCGTCGCCGGCCTGCAGCCAGTCCAGCGTGGTCTGCAGCTGCCCGGCCAGCTTGGGTGGCTCGCTCCGCAAGGTGCTGGCGAGCTTGTCGGAACCGAGTTTTTTCAGGGTAGCGCTGCTTTGTTCGAAGATGGCCTGCGCCGACCCGAAAACCGTCAGCAGCTTGCGGGCCGTGGTGTTGCCGACGCCGGGCGTGAGTGCCAGCCGCAGCCATGCTTGAAGTTCCGGGGAGTCCATGGGGGATAAGTTCAATACAACGCAAGAGGGGCTGCATCGGCAAATTGTGCCGATCCGGGGACAAAGCAGGCGCCGTGCAGCAAAAACCTCAATCAGGATTGGTGAAGCGGTCGCCGACCCTGACGCCATCCGTCACCTGCAGCACCAGCGCATACGACAGCCGGTCAAAGGTACGGAACACCATCAGCAGGCCATTGCGTTCGTTGGGCAGCTTGATTTGCGGCCGGGCCCTGTCCGTTTTGTCCTGCAGGCGCTCGCCGTCCTTCAGGATCGCCATGACATGGCCCCGCTCCAGTCCGTCACTGGCCCCCCGGTTGATCACCACGATCTGGTTTTCAGCCGCAAAGGCTAGCGCGTTGCCATACACCGAGACGATTTGACCCGTCATGGGCGTGGAGGGCGCCCGGGGGACATAGCTGCGCAACTCGCGGGGCGGCTCGGGAATCAGCCGGTCGCCGACCCGCATTTCTTCCTTGGCCGCCACGATATCGATGGTGGCCGGAACGATCTCGATTTTCGCCTTGCCGTCCTTGTCCAGGCTCTGTGCCGTGGACTCGCCGCGCACCAGTTCGGCCTTGCCGACATACTGCGCTTCATAACCGAGGATTTGCTGGGTGCCCGGGTCCTTGAGCGGCGTGGCATTGCGGAACACCCGGTAATCCAGTGGCTCGGCGTCGCTCAGCGGCTTGCCCGGGCCATCGCCGCCCACATAGGCGCCGCGCGCATAAGCACGGTCACCCCGACTGAGCAGCACCCGGCCTTCCTGGGTCGCCACGATGCGCGGCGCCTGCGAAAAAGTAAGCTCATCGACAATCAGCGGCTCGGCCAGGAAGGGCTCGATGGCCTGGGGCGCCAGCGTGGGAATCGAGGCGTCGGCCAGCGTCTCGTAGCGGGTACGCGGAGACACCCGGACGGTGTTCATGGGTCCGCTGCTGCTGTCGCCGTCAGCCCGGCGGGTGCGCAAGGTCGCCCGGCCATTGCTTTTGTCCAGATAGAGTTGCTGGCCGGGGTAGATGCGGTGCGGATTGCGGATGTCCTCCAGGTTCATGCCCCACAGTTCGGGCCAGCGCCACGGACTTTTGAGAAACATGCCCGAAATGGCCCACAAGGTGTCGCCCCGCCTGACGGTGTAGCTGTCGGACGCATTGGGGGCCAGGTCGGCCAGCGGGACACCTGTCTGCGCGACCTGGATGGCCGTGGCCTTCTGGTCCGGCGTGGTCGGGAAGTTTTGCGCCTGCAAACCCAGTGAAGTGCCCAGCAGGGCGGCAGCGGCTATTGAAATTTGACTGAAACGACCAAAAATAGTTTGCATCTTGAAGCTTGTTGGATCTGCTGCGGTTACTTCGAGGTACAGAGAAGCACTTTTTGTAGTGGTTGTATCTTGAGAAATTCCCAGCGATTCTGTACCCAAGACCTTGATTAAGCAACGATTAGACGATTCTGAGAGGATTGCAAGGTTTAAAACATCGGGAAAAGTGGCGAAAATAGCGACTTCCCCTCATTTCTTTCCATGACTCCACTGACCATTCTCCGTTACCCCGACCCACGTTTGCACACGGTGGCCAAGCCCATTGTCACTGTGGATATGCGCCTTCGCCAGCTGGTCGATGCCATGTTGAAGACTATGTATGAGGCCGAAGGCATAGGCCTTGCCGCCACGCAGGTCGATGTGCATGAGCGGCTGGTGGTCATTGACGTGAGCGAAAACCGCGATCAGCCGCTGGTGCTGATCAATCCCGAGATTGTCTGGGCCAGTCCTGAAACGCGCATCGGCGATGAGGGCTGCCTGTCGGTGCCCGGCATTTACGATGGCGTCGTTCGCTCGCTGGCCGTGAAAGTCGAGTCGATGGCTCTGGACGGCCAGCGCCAGCTTCACGAAGCTGAAGGCATGCTGGCGGTCTGCATCCAGCATGAAATGGATCACCTGATGGGCAAGGTGTTCGTGGAATACCTGTCTCCGCTCAAGCGCAACCGCATCAAGACCAAGATGATCAAGCAGAAAAAAGACGAAGAGCGCGAGGCGGCACGCTGAATGGTTGGCGAGGGGCTTTTGGTCGCAGGGCGTGAGATGATGCAGCGACTCTTTAGAATCACGCCCCATGCGCGTTATTTTTGCCGGTACTCCTGAATTTGCCCGTGTGGCGCTTGCACAACTGCATGCTGCCGGCTTTGAAATCCCGCTGGTGCTGACCCAGCCCGACCGCCCCGCCGGCCGCGGCATGAAACTGCAGGC
>JBDSZF010000095.1:0-5489 GCA_039925285.1 Polaromonas sp. | reverse complement strand
GTACGCCATGCAGACGCACCTGAGCAAAAGCGGCACGCCGACCATGGGTGGCGTGCTGATCCTGATGGCGATTGGCATCTCGACCCTGCTGTGGTTTGACCTGTCCAACCGCTTTGTCTGGATTGTGCTGATCGTCACCCTGGGTTTTGGCGCCATTGGCTGGGCCGATGACTGGCGCAAGGTGGTGCTCAAGGATCCGGAAGGCATGCGCTCGCGTGAAAAATACCTCTGGCAATCCGTCATCGGGCTGATGGCTGCGCTCTACCTTGTATTCAGCATTTCCGAAAGCTCCAACCTGCGGGTGCTGGAGCTGTTCGTGAGCTGGGTGCGGTCGGGCTTTGATGTCAACCTGCCGCCCAAGGCCGGCTTGCTGGTGCCCTTTGTCAAGGAAGTGAGCTATCCGCTGGGCGTGTTTGGTTTTGTGATCCTGACCTATCTGGTGATCGTTGGTTCGAGCAATGCCGTCAACCTGACTGACGGGCTTGATGGGCTGGCCATCATGCCGGTGGTTATGGTCGGCTCGTCGCTGGGCGTCTTTGCTTATGTGACCGGCAGTTCGGTCTATTCCAAATACCTGCTTTTTCCGCACATTCCCGGCTCTGGCGAGCTGCTGATCTTTTGTTCCGCCATGGCGGGCGCCGGACTGGCGTTTTTGTGGTTCAACACCCATCCGGCCCAGGTCTTCATGGGCGATGTGGGCGCGCTGGCACTGGGCGCAGCGCTGGGAACCATTGCGGTCATCGTGCGCCAGGAAATCGTGCTGGCCATCATGGGCGGTATTTTTGTCGTCGAGGCGCTCTCGGTGATGCTGCAGGTGACCTGGTTCAAATACACCAAACGGCGCTATGGCCAGGGGCGGCGGCTGTTGCAGATGGCGCCGCTGCATCACCATTTTGAAAAAAGCGGCTGGAAAGAAACGCAGGTCGTCGTCCGCTTCTGGATCATCACCATGCTGCTGTGTCTGGTGGGCCTTTCAACGCTCAAGCTCAGATGAAAAACCTGTCGCATCAAAACATTCTGGTGCTGGGGCTGGGGGCTTCGGGCCTGGCCCTGGCGCGCTGGTGCGCGCGTTGCGGCGCGCAGGTCACCGTGGCCGACACGCGGCCCGCGCCGCCGCAACTGGCATCTCTGCAAGCCAGCGTGCCGGCGGCCAAATTTGTGACTGCCGCCATGGACGAGGCGCTGCTGGAAGGCGCTGCCTTCGACCTGGTGCTGAAAAGCCCCGGCCTGTCGCCCGCATCGGTCAGCGGCGTCATGGCTGCGGCAAAAGCCCGCGCGATTCCCTGCGGCAACGAGCTCAGCCTGTTCGCACAGGCACTGGCCGATCTGAAGGACGAGCAGGCTTATGCCCCCAAGGTCATTGGCATTACCGGCACGAATGGCAAAACCACGGTGACCTCGCTGACCGCCCAGCTCGTTGAGCGCGCCGGTAAATCGGTGGCTGTGGCCGGCAATATCGGCCCGACACTGCTCGATACCCTGACCGAAAAGCTCGATGGCCAGGCCGGTGATAACGCGGTGGCGCTGCCTGAAGTCTGGGTGCTGGAGCTGTCCAGTTTCCAGCTCGACGGCGTCAGCAACTTCGAGCCTGACGTGGCAACGGTGCTGAACATCACCCAGGATCACCTCGACTGGCATGAAACCCTGCCGGCCTATATCGCCGCCAAGGCGCATGTCTATGGCAGCGGCGGCCTCATGCTGCTGAACCGCGACGATCCGCTGGTGATGGCTGCACTGCCCGCAGTGGTCAAGGGTAAACAAAGCCGAAACTACCTGACCTTTGGCGGCGGCGAACCCAAACGCCCGGGCGACTACGGCATTGAAACCGTCAACGGCATGGCCTGGCTGGTACGCGCGGCCGAGGCCGATGAAACCATCAAGCGCCGCAAAACTGAAGAACTGGTGCTGCACATCCAGCGCCTGATGCCGCTGGAGGCCTTGCGTATCCAGGGCCGCCACAACGCCACCAATGCGCTGGCCGCGCTCGGCTTGGCGGTGGCCGTGGGTTGCACGCTGGCGCCCATGCTGCATGGCCTGCGCGAATACCGGGGCGAGCCGCACCGGGTCGAGTCCGTGGCCGTGCTGGACGGGGTGGAGTATTTTGACGACAGCAAGGGCACCAATGTCGGCGCCACGGTTGCGGCGCTGGCCGGCCTGGGGGCCGAGCGCCGTCTGGTGCTGATTCTGGGCGGCGAAGGCAAGGGGCAGGATTTTTCGCCGCTGGCCGACCCGGTGGCGCGCTATGCCCGGGCCGTGGTGCTGATCGGCCGTGATGCGCCGCTCATCAGGAAAGCCTTGCAAGGCCTCCAGATTGAACTGCTGGACGCCGCGTCCATGCAGCAGGCCGTCAGCATGGCGGCCGCGCAGGCCCGATCGGGGGACGCTGTCCTGATGTCGCCCGCCTGTGCCAGTTTTGACATGTTCGACAACTATGAGCACCGTGCCGAGGTTTTTTGCGACGCGGTGCAGGCGCTGGCCGTGGACCAGGGGGCTGTGCTGTGACGACCAAGGCGCGTTTTTCAGGCTGGCTTCCCGGCTGGTTGACCGGTTTCGGCAAGGCCGCTTCGGATTCCCTGCCGGTTCGCCTGGGGGGCCGCAGCCTTCCCGGAAAGCTGGCAACGCCGGTCCGCATGTCCGGACTGGACTGGGGGCTGGTCTGGGTCACGCTGGCCTTGCTGGTTTTTGGCCTGATCATGGTGTATTCGGCTTCGGTGGCCATGCCTGACAACCCGAAGTTTTCGCGCTATGCCCATACATTCTTCCTGACGCGGCATGTGATGTCGCTGTGCGTTGCTTCGTTGGCGGCTTACCTGGCGTTTCAGATACCGATGACGACATGGGAAAAATACGCTCCCTGGCTGTTTCTTGCTTCGCTGGTGTTGCTGGTGCTGGTGCTGGTTCCGTTTATCGGCAAGGGCGTCAATGGCGCACGGCGCTGGATTCCCTTGGGGTTCATGAACTTCCAGCCGTCAGAACTGGCGAAATTCGCGGTGCTGCTGTATGCGGCCAATTACATGGTGCGCAAGATGGAAGTCAAGGAACGCTTCTTTCGCGCCGTGCTGCCGATGGCCTTTGCGGTCGGCATCGTGGGCGTTTTGCTGCTTGCCGAACCCGACATGGGGGCCTTCATGGTGATTTCGGTCATCGCCATGGGGATTCTGTTTCTGGGCGGCGTCAATGCCCGCATGTTCTTTGTGATTGCGGCCGTGGTGGTGGTGGCCTTTGGCATGATGGTGATGTTCAGTGAGTGGCGGCGCGAGCGGATTTTTGCCTATATGGACCCATGGAATGAAAAATACTCCATGGGCAAGGGCTACCAGCTGTCGCACTCGCTGATTGCCTTTGGCCGGGGTGAGATTTTTGGCGTCGGCCTGGGCGGCAGCATTGAAAAACTCCACTGGCTGCCAGAGGCGCACACCGATTTTTTGATGGCCGTGATTGGCGAAGAGTTCGGCCTGATCGGCGTGCTGGTGGTGATTGGCCTGTTCATGTGGATGATCCGCCGCATCATGCACATTGGCCGCCAGGCGATCGCGCTTGACCGGCTGTTTTCCGGGCTGGTCGCCCAGGGGGTCGGCATCTGGATGGGCTTTCAGACCTTCATCAACATCGGCGTGAACCTGGGTGCCTTGCCCACCAAGGGCCTGACACTGCCGTTGATGAGCTACGGCGGCTCGGCGATTGTGATGAACCTGATTGCGCTGGCGGTCGTGCTGCGGATTGATTACGAGAATCGCGTTCTCATGCGCGGAGGCCGCGTATGAGCCGGCAGCGCTGCGCCCTGGTCATGGCCGGCGGCACCGGCGGCCATATCTTCCCCGGTCTGGCCGTGGCCGAAGCCTTGCGCGCGAGCGGCTGGCGCGTGCACTGGCTGGGCGGCAAGGGCAGCACAGATCGTCCCAGCATGGAAAGCCAGCTGGTGCCGCCGCGCGGCTTTGCCTTCGAGGCCATCGACTTTTCCGGCGTGCGTGGCAAAGGTCCGGCCACCCTGGCGTTGTTGCCGCTGCGCCTGCTCAAGGCCTTCTGGCAGAGCCTGCAGGTCATCCGGCGCGTCAAGCCCGATGTGGTGGTGGGGCTGGGCGGCTACATCAGCTTTCCGGCCGGCATGATGAGTGTGCTGCTGGGCAAGCCGCTGGTGCTGCATGAGCAGAATTCGGTCGCCGGCCTGGTCAACAAGCTGCTGGCCAGCGTGGCCGACCGTGTTTTTACCGCCTTTCCCGGCGTGCTTAAAAAAGCCGAATGGGTGGGCAATCCGCTTCGCCCGGCCTTCACCCGGCAGCCTGAACCGGCAGCCCGTTTTGCCGAGCGGCGCGGGCCGCTCAAGCTGCTGGTGGTCGGTGGCAGCCTGGGCGCCACGGCGCTCAACGAACTGGTGCCCAAAGCGCTGGCCTTGATTCCGGCGGCTTCCCGCCCTCAGGTCACCCATCAAAGCGGCGCCCGCCAGCTTGAGGCGCTGCGCGCCAATTACCAGGCCGCCGGCGTGCAGGCCGAGCTCACGCCTTTCATTGAAGACACGGCGCAGGCCTTTGCCGATGCCGACCTCATCATCTGCCGCGCAGGCGCCAGCACGGTGACCGAGATTGCCGCCGTCGGTGCTGCGGCCTTGTTTGTTCCATTTCCCTCTGCTGTCGATGACCACCAGACCGTCAATGCGAAATTTCTTGTGACGCATGGCGGGGGCTGGCTGGTGCAGCAGCATGACCTTACCCCTTCAATTCTTGCCATAATGCTACAAAAAACAGAGCGTCTTGCGCTTGTCCAGTCTGCGCTACAAGCCAAAACCATGCAAAAAACTGATGCCACGGCCCATCTCGTTGCCGCCTGCGAGGAGCTTGCGCGATGAAGCACGCCATCAAGCGCATCCATTTCATCGGGCTGGGCGGCGTCGGCATGTCCGGCATTGCCGAGGTTCTGCACAACCTGGGCTATGTCATCTCGGGCTCAGACCTGTCGGACAGCGCCACGCTGCAGCGCCTGGCCGGGCTGGGCATCAGGACCTTTGTCGGCCATGCCGCAAGCAATCTGCTTGATGTCGATGTCGTGGTCACTTCCACCGCCGTGCAGGCAGACAACCCCGAAGTGCTGGCGGCACGCGAAAATCACATTCCCGTGGTGCCGCGTGCGCAGATGCTGGCCGAGCTGATGCGCTTCAAGCAAGGCATTGCCATTGCCGGCACCCACGGCAAAACCACCACCACCAGCCTGGTGGCCTGCGTGCTGGCCGAAGGCGGACTGGACCCGACCTTCGTGATCGGTGGCCGGCTCAACAGCGCCGGCGCCAATGCCAAGCTCGGTTCGGGCGACTACATCGTGGTCGAGGCCGACGAATCGGACGCGTCCTTCCTGAACCTGTTGCCCGTCATGGCGGTGGTGACGAATATCGATGCAGACCATATGGAAACCTATGGCCACGACTTTGGCAATCTCAAAAAAGCCTTTGTCGATTTCCTGCACCGCATGCCCTTTTACGGCACGGCCATTCTGTGCAC
>JBDSZF010000094.1:0-3172 GCA_039925285.1 Polaromonas sp. | reverse complement strand
CCTGGCGACACGGTGTTCAACGAATCATTCGCCACGGCCGTCGAGCGGCTGGGCGTGCAGCGCTGGCTGGACGCGCGGGCCAGCCAGAGCAGCGATGAAGCCCGTCAGGTCTATGCGACATTTGACGCGCGGCGCCAGCAGTTCCGGGCGCTGACACTGGAAACACGCCGGGAGTTGGCCGTCATTTATGATGGAAAAGAGGCTGTAGCGCAGTATCCACGGTCTCAAGAAGCTATCAAAAATATAGCAATGCAGCGTTTTCGGGACAACTATGCGCAGCTCAAGGCCTCATGGGGCGGCTATTCGGGCTACGACCCGTGGGTGGCGCGCGCCAACAATGCGTCCTTGAGTGCGCAAGCAGCTTATGACGAGCTGGTGCCCGGCTTCGAGGCGCTGTTCGAGCGCGAAGGGCGCGACTGGCAACGGTTTTATGACGCCGTCAACCAGCTCGCCCGCCTGCCCCGACACGAGCGCCATGCCATCCTCAACACCAACAAACTGCCACCGGCCAGAGAACTGGCCGTCATGCTTTTGGAAGTTCATTGATTCAAACCATTTAATCGACTATTTTTCACATTTTTCAAGTCACCGATTGGCGTTGCGGGTCTGGAATCAGCATCAGCATGGCAACGGTTTTATGATGGCCTCAAACGGCGGACCCGCTCGTCCCGGGACGGGCGACACGCCATCCTGAACACCAACATGCTGGAGATGCCCGATGGCTGACATTTATATTGAACGCGAACACGCGCTGGGCTTGCCTGAGGCGCGCAAGATTGCCTTCCAATGGGCCGAACAGGCCGAAGAAGAATTCGGCATGGAATGCACCTACGAAGAAGGCCATGCCAGCGACCTTGTCAGCTTCAGCCGCAGCGGCGTTCAGGGCACCCTGGCCGTGACGAAAACCGGTTTCGAGGTCGAGGCCAAACTTGGCTTCCTGCTGGGCGCTTTCAAGGACACGATAGAAGCGGAGATTGTCAAGAACCTGGATACGCTGATGGCGCAAAAGCCAGCCGCTCACAAACCTGCAGCGCGGGGAAAAACAGCGCCCCCTAAAGCCTGACCGTAGATCCAGGCATGCGCATCAACACACCCGATTCGGAACCAGCCCACCGCCCTGACGCCAGCACCGATGCCGCCGCTTCAGGTCCGCTCGCCGGACTCAAGGTGATTGAGCTGGGCCAGCTGATTGCCGGGCCGTTCGCCGCCAAGACGCTGGCCGATTTTGGCGCCGAGGTCATCAAGATTGAGGCGCCGGGCTGCGGCGATCCGCTGCGCAAATGGCGCCTGCTGAAGGACGGCACCTCGGTCTGGTGGCAGGTGCAGTCACGCAACAAGCGCTCGATCGCACTCGATTTGCGCCACGCCGAAGCGCAGGAGATCGTTCGCCAACTGGCGCTTGAAGCCGATGTGCTGATCGAAAACTTCAGGCCCGGCGCGATGGAAGACTGGAGCCTGGGACCCGCTGCGCTGCTGGCGCTCAACCCGCGCCTCATCATGCTGCGGATCAGCGGTTACGGACAGACCGGGCCTTACCGTGACCGGCCGGGTTTTGGCTTGGTGGCCGAAGCCATGAGCGGTCTGCGCCACCTGACCGGCGAAACCGGACGCGTGCCGGTGCGGGTCGGCGTCAGCATCGGCGACACACTGGCGGCGCTGCACGGCGTCATTGGCATCCTCATGGCACTGCACCATCGCGATCGCCACGGCGCCGGTCAGGTCATTGACGTCGCGCTCTATGAAGCGGTGTTCAATTGCATGGAAAGCCTGCTGCCGGAATACAGCGCATTTGGCGCGGTGCGCGGCCCGGCCGGAAGCGCCCTGCCCGGCATTGCGCCCAGCAACGCCTACCGCTGCCGGGACGGCGGCTATGCCTTGATTGCCGGCAATGGCGACAGTATCTTCAAGCGACTGATGCGATGCATTGGCCGGCCCGATCTGGCCAGCGATCCGGCGCTGGCCGACAATACCGGGCGCGTTGCCAGGGTAGAAGAACTCGATGCGGCCATCGCACAATGGGCGCAGGGTTTGACGATTGCCGAATTGCTGGCCGAACTCGAACGGGCGGACGTGCCGTCAGGAAAAATTTATAGCGTCGCCGACATTGCCGCTGATCCGCACTATGCGGCACGCGGCATGTTGCAGCAGGTGACGATGGCCGACGGCAGCGCGCTGGCGGTGCCGGGCTTTGTGCCCAAGCTGTCTCTGACGCCGGGCAGCCACCAGCGCAATGCGCCCACGCTGGGCCAGGATACCGATGCCGTGCTGCGAGAGGTCGGCTTGAGCGAAGCGCAAATCAGCGCCTTGCGCCAGCGCGGCGTGGTGGCCTGAACAGATCCATAGTGGCCGGGGCGCGTCATTGGCAAGCGCCATCAGCTCACATCGGCCATCAGCGCCATGTACTGCCGCATGACGGCGCTCAAAGACAACGGCCAGCCGCTGCTGGCCCGGACACAGGCAGCTATTTTTTTCAAGAGCGCCAAGACTCGAAGCGCCTGGAGGCAATCTCCAGCAGGCCGTCAAAGATCAGGCTTTCCACCAGCTCGAACTTGACCGACATGCTGGGTGCGACTTTCCAGCCGGCACCGCCGGTCATGATGCATTCAGGCGCTTCGCCGCAATGGCGGGTCAGGTTGTCCACCATGCGCTGCACTGCCCCGGCAATGGCAAAGGTGCCGCCGCTGGTCAGCGCGTCGCTGGTGTTGGTCGGAAAATCGCGTACTTCGCCGGTCGGCACATGCAGGCCTGCGGTGCCCGATTCGAGCGCGCGCAGCATGATGCCGTGGCCAGGCAGGATGATGCCGCCCAGGTATTTGCCCGAGGCATCGATGGCTTCGACCGTCACGGCGGTTCCCACCATGACCACCAGGCAGGGTTTGCGAATGCCGCGCGCCAGCAGCCGATGATAGGCACCAATCATCGCCACCCAGCGGTCGCATCCGAGACGGGCCGGATGATCGTAGCCGTTGGTCAGACCGGCTTCTTGCGGACTGGAGACGACCCAGCTCGGCATCACCTCCCAGATTTCCATCTGCTCGGCCACACGCCGCTTGATGGCGTCGCCAGCCACGACGCAGCCCAGAATCGCCGCGGGTTCGGGCAAGCCGCGCCAGTCGTCCTCGGCCAGCTTGTCGATGTTTTCGAGAAACACGGCACCGTGGGCCAGCAGTTT
>JBDSZF010000093.1:0-4652 GCA_039925285.1 Polaromonas sp. | reverse complement strand
ATGGAAAGCGGAACGGCGCATTTTGTGCTGGTGTCCACCGACAAGGCGGTTCGCCCCACCAATGTGATGGGCGCCACCAAGCGCATGGCCGAGCTGGTGCTGCAGGCGCTGGCGGCCAGCCCGTCGGTGCGCTTTCTATTGCCCGATGGGCAGAGCCATGAAGTCGCCAACCACACCGTGTTTGCGATGGTGCGCTTTGGCAATGTGCTGGGCAGCAGCGGCAGCGTGGTGCCGCTGTTTCGCAAGCAGCTGCTCGCAGGCGGACCGCTCACGGTCACGCATGAGGAAGTCACGCGCTATTTCATGACCATTCCCGAAGCAGCCCAGCTGGTGCTGCAGGCTGGCGCCATGGCCCATGGCGGCGATGTGTTCGTTCTGGACATGGGCCGCCCCGTGAAGATTGTGGACCTGGCCCGGCGCATGGCGCAGCTGTCTGGCCTGAGTTTGCGGGATGAAAACAACCCCGACGGGGATATTGAAATCAAGATTACCGGCCTTAGACCTGGGGAAAAGCTCTACGAGGAGTTGCTGATTGGCGACAACCCCGAGGGCACCGCGCATGAGCGCATCATGAAGGCGCACGAAGATTTTGTGGGCTGGTCCGAGCTCGCGCCCATTCTGGTGGAAATGCGGCAGGCCGCCACCCAGAACAATGAGGCGGCCATGAAGGCCATCCTGAAGCAACTGGTACATGGCTATGGCCCGCAGCCCGCCTGCGCTGGCGGAATTCAGGCGCCCGAATCAGCCGGTTGACCCAAAGCCGTCGCGCCAATGCGGCACAATTTGCCGATTCTTATTCCTTGATTGCCAAGCACCATGACCCACACTTCCTCCGACCCCGACCTGTCCCATATCGGCCCGCGCGACAAGGCTGAAATCCTGGCCCAGGCGCTGCCCTATATCCGCAAGTACCACGGCAAGACCCTGGTCATCAAGTATGGCGGCAACGCCATGACCGACCCGGCGCTGCAGGCCGACTTTGCCGAGGACGTGGTGCTGCTCAAGCTGGTCGGCATGAACCCGGTGGTGGTGCATGGCGGCGGGCCGCAGATCGAGACGGCGCTGAACCGGCTCGGCAAGAAAGGCCACTTCATCCAGGGCATGCGCGTGACCGACGACGAAACCATGGAAGTGGTGGAGTGGGTACTGGCCGGCCAGGTGCAGCAGGACATCGTGGGCCTGATCAACCAGGCCGGCGGCAAGGCGGTGGGCCTGACCGGACGCGACGGCGGCATGATACGCGCGAAAAAACTCACCATGCTGGACAAGGACGATGCCAGCAAGGAGCACGACATCGGCTTTGTCGGCGACATCGTCAGCATTGACCCCAGCGTGGTCAAGGCGCTGCAGGACGATCAGTTCATTCCGGTCATCAGCCCGATTGGTTTTGGCGAACAAAACGAAAGCTACAACATCAACGCCGACGTGGTGGCGGGCAAGCTGGCGACCGTGCTCAAGGCCGAAAAGCTGGTGTTGCTGACCAATACCCCCGGCGTGCTCAACAAGGCGGGCGAGCTGCTGACCGACCTGACGGCGCGCGAGATTGACGAGCTGTTTGCCGATGGCACGATTTCGGGCGGCATGCTGCCCAAGATCGAAGGCGCGCTCGATGCCGCCAAAAGCGGCGTGAACGCCGTCCACATCATCGACGGCCGGGTGCCGCATGCGATGCTGCTGGAGATTCTGACCGACAAGGCCTACGGGACCATGATCCGCTCGCATTGAGTCTGCAAGGGCGGGTTTACCCGCGTCATGGTTAGATGCGTGCCTCTATTTACAGGGGCCGACGAATCGGTTTAAAGGCCGAGGCTGCGTAAATTGATGCAAAATAGAACGATCGTTCTTTTATTGCTTCAATCCATGTCCGTCAGTTCACCTCCTGTCAAAAGCGCTGGTACCTCATCGCCGGCTGCGGGTACGTCCAAAAGCGCGCAAAAAGGCCAGCAAACCAAGGCGGCCATCGTGGAAGCGGCGCTGGGCCTGGCCGCGCACATTGGCCTGGAAGGCCTGAGCATTGGCGCGCTGGCCGAAGTCATGCACATGAGCAAGTCGGGCGTTTTTGCCCATTTTGGTTCACGCGAGGAACTGCAGATTTCGGTCGTGCGCGAATACCACGCACGCTTCGAGCAAGAGGTGTTCTTCCCGGCGCTGCAAGAGGAACGGGGCCTGCCGCGCCTGCAGACCCTGTTTCACAACTGGACGAACCGCACCTCGATCGAAATCGATTCGGGCTGCATCTACATCAGCGGCGCTGTCGAGTTTGACGACCGGCCCGGGCCGGTGCGCGACGCACTGGCCGACTCGGTGCGGACCTGGCTGGCCGCGCTGTACCGGGCCGTGGTGCAGGCCAAGGAAGCTGGCCATCTGCATCCTGATGCCGATGCGCAGCAGATCACCTTCGAGATTCATGGCCTCATCCTGGCGCTGCATCACGAAGCCCGCTTTCTGAAAACGCCTGGCTCGATGGCCCGCGCCAACACGGGTTTTGCCAACATTCTTGCGCGCTATGGCAGCACGGTCGCGCCTGTGGCGGTTTCTGCCGCTGCCCACGTTCCAGCGCCGGAAAAAGCTTCGTCGAAACCCTCCTCTTCCAAACCTGTTTAACGCCAAAGGACCACCATGCCCCAGTACAACCCACCCCTGCGCGATATGCAATTCGTCCTGCACGAAGTGCTCAAGGTTACCGACGAGCTGAAAGTCCTGTCGCGGCATGCAGACATCGATGCCGACACCATCAACGCCGTGCTGGAAGAGGGCGGAAAATTTGCTTCCGAGGTGACTTTTCCGCTCAATATCAGCGGCGACGAGGAAGGCTGCACGCTCGACAAGACCACCCATGAAGTCACGCCGCCCAAGGGTTTCAAGCAGGCCTATGCGCAGTATGTCGAAGGCGGCTGGGCCGCGCTGAGCTGCGACCCCGAGTACGGCGGCCAGGGCCTGCCTTTCGTCGTCAACCAGTGCTTCTACGAGATGATGAACTCGGCCAACCAGGCCTGGACCATGTACCCCGGCCTGTCGCACGGCGCTTACGAGGCGCTGCATGCCTACGGCACCGAGGCGCAGAAAAAGCTCTACCTGCCCAAGCTCACCAGCGGCGAATGGACCGGCACCATGTGCCTGACCGAGCCGCATTGCGGCACCGATCTGGGCCTGCTGCGCACAAAGGCTGAGCCGCAGGCCGACGGCACCTACAAGCTGACCGGCAACAAGATTTTCATCAGCGCTGGCGAGCACGACATGACCCCGAACATCGTGCACCTGGTGCTGGCGCGCATGCCGGATGCACCGCAGGGCAGCAAGGGCATCAGCCTGTTCATCGTGCCGAAATTCAATGTCAATGCGGACGGTTCTTTGGGAACGCGCAACGGCATCTACTGCGGCGGCCTGGAGCACAAGATGGGCATCCACGGCAATGCCACCGCGCAAATCGTGCTCGAAGACGCCGTCGGCACCATGGTCGGCGCGCCCAACAAGGGCCTGGCCGCGATGTTCGTGATGATGAATGCGGCGCGCCTGGGCGTGGGCAACCAGTCGCTCGGCCTGACCGAAGTCGCCTACCAGAACGCGCTGGCCTATGCCAAGGATCGCATCCAGATGCGTTCACTTTCCGGCGTCAAGGCCAAGGACAAGCCGGCCGACCCGATCATCGTGCATCCCGACGTGCGCAAGATGCTGCTGACCGCTAAGGCCTATGCCGAAGGCGGCAGGGCGCTGGCGATTTACTGCACGCTGCTGCTTGACAAGGAGCTCTACCACCCGGACGAAAAGGTGCGCCAGGACTCGGGCGAAATCGTCGCGCTGCTCACGCCCATCGTCAAGGCCTTCCTGACCGACAACGGCCACATTGCCACCAACGCCTGCATGCAGGTGTTCGGCGGCCACGGCTACATCAAGGAATGGGGCATGGAGCAGTTTGCGCGCGACAACCGCATCAACATGATTTATGAAGGCACCAACACCATCCAGTCGCTGGACCTGCTGGGCCGCAAGATTCTGGGCAACAACGGCGCGACGCTGAAGAAATTCGGCAAGCTCATCGGCGCGCTGATCGCCGAGGAAGGCGTCAACGAGAAGATGGCCGAGTTCATTAACCCGCTGGCCACCCTGGCCGACCAGATGACCAAGTTCACCACCGAACTGGGCTTCAAGGGCTTCCAGAACCCGGACGAAGTGGGTGCGGCTGCAGTCGATTACCTGCGCGTGGCGGGCCACCTGGTGTTTGGCTACTTCTGGGCCCGCATGGCGCAGGTGGCGCTGCGCGAAATCGCCGCCAGCAACACCGACCCGTTTTACCTGGCCAAGGTGCAGACGGCGCGCTTTTACTTCGCCAAGCTTTTCCCCGAAACTGCAACGTTGATGCGCACCGCACGCAGCGGCAGCAAGGTGTTGATGGATACCGACGCCGCGTTGGCCTGACGACGTTTGTTTTTAGAATCCTTAAGTCTTTTGGCCCTGGAGCCCTTATGTACCGTGCACTAACAGCTATTGTTTTAGGAGCAAGTTGCGTCTCTGGCTTTGCCCAGATGTCGCCCGTCGGCCTGTGGCGCAATGTGGACGACAAGACGGGGGAGGCCAAAGCCGAGATCCGGATTGTTGACAGCGGCGGCATTCTCAGCGGCAAGCTCGAAAAACGCCTGGGCAAGGACATCAAG
>JBDSZF010000092.1:0-8261 GCA_039925285.1 Polaromonas sp. | reverse complement strand
TACGTTCCATTGCGCCCTAAACCCCAAGCACCAGCCGCTTGTCCTGGTTGATGCCCAGACTCCAGTCGGGCAGGGCGCGCCCGCCTGAGATGCCTTTGCCAATCATCGCCAGGGAAGGTGCGCTGTCGCGCGCAGCCGTCTGCGCGGCAGGGCACCAAAAGGCAACGAGCCCGATGGCGCTGACCCACCGGGCGATCCATTCTTCAGCTGCGTTGGCGCCGGCCTGGCCGGACTTGCCTGCCTGGCAGGGATCGATCAGCGCCGGGATGCCCGGCACGCTGGCCCCGGCGCATGCCGAGCGGGAACTGGAAATGGATGCGCCTAAGCCACGCACCACCAGCAAAGCTGCTCATGTGCACGATCAGTTGGCGTCAGCCAATGTGCTGCAAGTCGAGGCCATCTTCCGCTCTTGCAAAGCTTCATATTCATAAGTGAAACATAAGTGAGACTTATGTATTTGGGTCGCCTTTTCTTGACCCACTGCATGGCGTTGCCGAGAATCCATTTTCTTCACTCCTCAAACAATTTTCGGAGACACGCATGCACCCACGACGCCACGTCCTTTCTCTTGCCCTGGCACTTTTGTGCGCAGTTCCAGCAACCGGCATCGCTCAGACCTATCCGACGCATCCGATCAGGCTTGTGGTCAGCTTTGCGGCAGGTGGACCGACCGACGCGATCGCGCGAATTGTCGCTACGGGTATGACGAAAGCACTCGGCCAGCAAATCATAGTCGACAACCGCGCCGGCGGTGGGGGCATGTTAGGCACCAAGGAGGCGAGCAAAGCCCCGGCCGACGGCTACACGCTTTTGTTTGCTGGCGATGCGGCACTGACGGTGCAGCCGCAGTTGTCGAAGAACGCAGGGTACGACTCACAGAAGGACTTCACGCCGCTGCGCCTGGTGGCCTCGCAAGTCAATGTGCTGGTGGCCAGTTCGGCGAAGAACCTGCCAGACGTGGCAACGCTGATTTCGCGTGCCAAGGCCGAGCCAGGCAAGCTCTTCTTTGGCTCCGCTGGCAACGGCTCGCCTTCTCACCTCATCGGCGAACTGTTCAAAACGAACACTGGCATCGACCTGACTCACGTGCCCTACAAAGGCGCGGCTCCCGCAATGACGGACCTGATCGGCGGGCAAACCGACTTGATGTTCGTCGGCATGCCCGTTGCGCTGCAGAACGAGGTGCGTAAGGAACTCAAGCTTCTCGCCGTCACCGGCGCCAAACGCTCACCGTCGTTGCCAAAAATACCGACCTTTACCGAACTCGGCATTCAAGGCTTGGGTGCGGAATCAGCGGTTTGGTGGGCGGTGATGGGCCCGCCCGGCCTGACGCCGGCCGTGCAAGCGCGGCTCGATGCTGCGCTTCAGTCAGCCCTCGCCGACGCCGAGGTCAACAAGGCGTTGGCAAGCCAGGGCGTCGATGTCCTGAACCTCGACGCCAAGACCACCGCGCAGTGGATCACCCGCGACTACCTCAAGTGGGGCAAGCTCATCAAAACCAATCGAATCACCGCCGACTAAATGCAAAAAGAAACCACCGTGCGTCCAAACTTCCTGATCTTCATCACCGACCAGCACCGAGCGGACCACTTGGGCTGCTATGGGAATCCGATCGTGCGCACGCCTCACATCGATACGCTGGCGCAAACTGGTTCTCGTTTCGAGCGCGCTTATGTGGCCAACCCAGTGTGCATGCCCAATCGCGGCTCCATCATGACCGCACGCATGCCCTCGGTTCACGGTGCGCGCAGCAACGGCGTGCCGCTGCCGCTCGAATCGGTGACCTTCGCCGACCTGCTCAGCGAGTTCGGCTACCGCACCGCACTGATCGGCAAGAGCCACCTGCAGAACATGGAGGACAAGCCGCCGCTGTTGCCGCCGTCCCGGCCGGCTCCGGGAACGCAAGCTTCCCGCCAGTACGCCGAGGCGCGGCGTGTCACGGCGGACACGGCACCCTACGAGCAGGAGCTGCGCTCGAGCTGGGATCGCCCAGAGCACCGCATGACCTTGCCCTACTACGGTTTCCAAGACGTGATCCTGTGCAACCACCACGCGGACGAGTGTTTTGGCGACTACCTGCGCTGGCTGCAGGCCGAGCGGCCGGAGCTGGCGCTGCAGCTGGGCCGCGAGCACGGCGAGCGCGACCCGCGCTATATCGCGCCGCAGGCTTGGCACACCAAGCTCGACGAGTTCAGCTATCCGACCCATTTCATCGCCGAGCAGACCTCCCAATGGATACGCCAACATGTTCAGGCGCAGCCCGATCAACCGTTTGCGGTGATGTGCTCGTTTCCGGATCCGCACCATCCCTGGACGCCGCCCGGGCGCTACTGGGACATGTATGACCCGGCCACCATCCCGGTGCCGGCCAGCATGGGCAGCGGCGGCGAGCCAGCGCCGCATGTTCGCTGGCTCATGGAGGAGCGCCGCAAGGGCGAGGCTAAGGTGGACGGCCCCCGCCTGTTCGCCGCATCGGCGCGAGAGGTACAGGAAATGATCGCGCTCACCTACGGCATGATCACGAACATCGACGATCGAATCGGGATGGTCATGGACACCTTGCGCGCCTGCGGTGCGGACGACAACACGGTCGTCGTGTTCACCTCTGATCATGGCGACTTGATGGGAGACCACGGCATCGTGCTTAAGGGCCCGCTGCACTACCAGGGGCTGATCCGGGTTCCCTTGATCTGGCGCGAACCTGCCAGCAGCCACGCCGCGGCCGAGGTACGCGGCGACCTCGCGAGCTCGATGGATCTGCCGGCCGCCATCCTGCACCGCGCCGGCATCGCCCCGCCCAACGGCAGCCAGGGCAAGCCGCTGTTCACGCCCGCCGGCCTGCCACTGGCGACCGCCCGGGATGCCGTGCTGATCGAAGAGAACCAGCAACGCGCCTACCTCGGCTTCGAGCAGCCAGTGCGTGTTCGTACCGTGGTGACTGACACCCATCGGTTGAGCGTGTTCGCCGAAGGATCGTGGGGCGAGCTGTACGACCTCAAGTCCGACCCCCTCGAACTCGTCAACCTCTGGGATTCACCCCAAGCGCAGACGGTCAAGCTCGCGCTGGTGCAGCGCCTCACCCAGTTGCTGATAGAGCACAGCGACACCAGTCCCAATCCCACGCGCATCGCGTGACAACCCAAAGAGAAATTCCCTATGCTTTCCATCAAACACCGCTTGTGCGCCGCATTGCTGGGCGCCTGCGCGCTGGCGGGCGCCGGCACCGTATCGGCACAGAGCTATCCCACCAAGCCGATTCAGATCGTCGTGCCCTTTCCGCCCGGCGGGCCCAACGACATCCTGGCCCGTGCCATCGGCCAGGAACTTGCCACGAGCCTGAAGCAGCCGGTGATCATCGACAACCGCGCCGGGGCGACGGGCAACATAGGCGCCCAGGTCGTGGCTCGTGCCGCACCCGATGGCTACACCTTGCTGATCACGCTGGATTCCAGCATCACGGCCAACCCGGCGATTTACGGCAAGCGTATGGGGTTCGATGCCGAGCGCGACCTGCGACCCGTTGCCATGCTCGCCAGCTTCAACCAGATGCTGGTCGTCAATCCGAGCGCAGGAGTCGCCAACTTCAAGCAGTTCGTCGACGCCGCGAAGAAGGGGCTCAACTACGCGTCAGCAGGCAACGCGAGCCCTGGTCATCTGACCATGGAAGCGCTGCAATCGCTGATCGGAAGCCAGTTGAACCATATCCCCTACCGCGGCAATGCACCGGCCGTGATCGACCTGCTCGGTGGCCAGGTGGAAGCCGGCTTCGTCGCGACGTCCGCGGTGCTCCAGCATGTCGCCTCCGGCAAGCTCACGGCGCTGGCGGTCTCCGGCAGCAAGCGCTCGCCGCTGGCCCCGAACGTGCCAACCATCGCTGAGCTGGGGTTTCCTGCTGCGACCAGCGAGTTCGGCTACGTGCTGCTCGCGCCGGCCAAGACGCCCGAGGCGGTCGTCCAGTTGCTGAACGCGCAAGTGCGCAAGGCCCTCGCGTCGGAGTCGGTGCGCGCCAGGCTCCGCGTGCTCGACATCGAGCCTGCAGCGAGTTCGCCGCAAGAGGCAGCGGCATCGCTAAAGTCAGGTACGCAGAAGTGGGCGAAGGTCATCAAGGACCGCAAGATAGTGGGCGAATGAAACATGTCCTATCTTGACGATCCGCGTGTTTTCTTCGCCGCTGAGCGGACCCTGCTTGCTTGGCAACGCACTGCCATCGCGCTGATCGGCTTGGGCTTTGTCATTGAGCGCTTTGGGCTCTTCGTGCGCATGGTCGCTGGCGGGGCTGCGCTACCGCCCGGCCATGCACGCACGTCACTGCTTCTGGGTGTTTTGTTCGTGTTGCTCGGCGGGGTGATCGCGTCGCTGGCGGCGTTTCAGTTCCGTCGCTTCATCCGTACGCTGTCTGAGCCAGAAATACCTCGAGAACACGCCGTCTGGTTCGGGCCTTTCATCAATCACGCATTGGCCGTCGCCGCATTGGTGATGGCGACTTGGTTCATCGTGACCGATTGATCTTTTAACTTCTACCATGACCCTCCAATACCAATCCGGCTTTGGCAACGAGTACGCCACCGAGGCCGTGACCGGCGCCCTGCCGCGCGGCCGCAACAGCCCGCAGCGCGCGCCCTTTGACCTGTACCCCGAACTCATTTCGGGCTCGGCCTTCACGGCGCCGCGCCATGAAAACCGTCGCACCTGGCTATACCGGCGCCAGCCCTCGGTGGTATCCGGCCGCTACCAGCCGTATGAGCAGCCACTTTGGACCACCGGCGGTGACCGTGCCATGGCACTGCCGCCCGAGCCGATGCGCTGGCACCCGATGCCGCTGGAGAATGTTGACGCCGATTTCGTCGACGGCATGTGCACGCTGGCAGCCAATGGCGAGGCGTACGCGCAAACCGGCATTGCCGCGCATATTTATTTGGCGACCCGCTCCATGGAACGACGCGCTTTCGTCAACGCTGATGGCGAGATGCTCATCGTGCCGCAGCAGGGCAGGCTCCTGATCACCACCGAGTTGGGCGTGCTCGACGTCAAGCCCGGCGAGATTGCGCTGCTGCCGCGCGGCGTGGTGTTCAAAGTTGCCTTACTGGACGAAACCCAAGGTCCGGCGCGCGGCTACATCTGCGAAAACTACGGCGCCCAGTTCCGCCTGCCTGAACTCGGCCCCATCGGCTCCAATGGCCTGGCCAACGCACGTGACTTTCTCGCGCCGGTGGCAGCGTGTGAAGAGGGGAGCAGCGAGTACGAGATCATCAAGAAGTTTGGCGGTCGCTTCTGGCAAGCGCCCATGAAGCACTCCCCCTTCAACGTCGTCGCCTGGCACGGCAACTTGGCGCCCGTCAAGTACGACACCGCCAACTTCATGACGATCGGCTCGATCAGCTTTGACCATCCGGACCCATCGATCTTTACCGTGCTCACCTCGCCCAGCGACACGCCGGGCACTGCCAACTGCGATTTCGTGATCTTCCCGCCGCGCTGGCTCGTCATGGAGGACACTTTCCGTCCGCCCTGGTACCACCGCAACTTGATGAGCGAGTTCATGGGACTGGTCTACGGCGAGTACGACGCCAAGCCCGGCGGCTTCAAGCCGGGCGGCGCGAGCCTGCACAACTGCATGGTGCCGCACGGACCCGATGAGGAAGCCTTTGACAAGGCGAGCCAGGCGGATCTGTTGCCGCAAAAGTTAGAGAACACGCTGGCCTTCATGTTCGAGAGCCGTTACTGCTTCATTCCTACCGCCTTCGCGCTGAACAGCCCGGAACTAGACCCCGATTACGCCGACTGCTGGGCCGGCCTCAAGGACCAATTCAAGCTATGAACACTCTGAACGAAACCCATGACCCGGCCCTGCGCAGCTGGGTTGAATCGGCCAATCAGGCCACCAGCGACTTCCCCGTCCAGAACCTGCCGTTTGCCGTCTTTCGCCGCCAGGGCAGCAGTGAAGTCTTTCGCGGCGGCGTGGCTATTGGCAAGCAGATCCTGGACCTGGCTGCTGCAGCGGCCGCTGGCGTGTTCAGCGCCGAAGCCGCGCCTGCGGTGCAGGCCGGCGCGCAGAACACGCTCAACGACTTGATGGCGCTGGGCCAGCCGGCCTGGTCGGCGCTGCGCCTGGCGCTGTCGCGCGCGCTGCGCACAGGCGCGGTCGAAGAGGCCCAGCTGGCCGCCTGCCTGGTGCCGCAGCATGAAGCCGAATTCGCTGTGCCGGCACGCATCGGCGACTACACCGACTTTTACACCTCGCTCTACCACGCCACCAACATCGGGCGCCAGTTCCGCCCCGACAACCCGCTGCTGCCCAATTTCAAGTGGATCCCGATTGGCTACCATGGACGCGCGTCCAGCATTGGCGTATCCGGCCAGGCGTTCCCCCGGCCGCTTGGGCAGACCCTGCCGCCGGGCGCAACCGAGCCAATGTTTGGTCCGTGCAAGCGGCTGGACTACGAGCTCGAGATGGGTGTGTTCATGGGCAGCGGCAATGCGCTGGGCGAGCCTATTCCTATTTCTGAAGCCGAGGCCAGCGTGTTCGGGCTGTGCCTGCTCAACGACTGGTCGGCCCGGGACATCCAGGCCTGGGAGTACCAGCCGCTGGGCCCGTTTCTCTCCAAGAACTTTGCCACCACCATTTCCCCCTGGATCGTGACACTCGAAGCCTTGGCGCCGTACCGGGTGCCGTTCACGCGTCCCGACAGCGATCCGCAGCCGCTGCCCTACCTGGATGCGCCCGCCAACTGGGCGCAAGGCGCCCTTGACGTGCAGCTCGAAGTGCTGCTGCAAACCCAAGTGATGCGGGAGGTGGGCCAGGCGGCTGCGCGCTTGACGCGCACGAACTATAGGCACGCCTACTGGACAGTGGCGCAGATGGTGGCGCACCACACGGTCAACGGCTGCAACCTGCAGGCGGGGGACTTGCTGGGCACGGGCACGCTGTCGGGCCCGACGCTGGACGAGGCCGGCGCGCTGATCGAGCTGACCGTGGGCGGCAAGCAGCCGCTCACACTCCCCAATGGCCAGACGCGAACCTACCTCGAAGACGGTGACGCGGTGGTGCTGCGCGGCTGGTGCGAAAAGGCGGGCGCCGCGCGCATCGGCTTTGGCGAGTGTCTAGGATTGGTGCTGCCGGCCCGCCAGGCTTAGCGCAAAGCGCTTTTTACGATTGACGTTCCATGGAATGGTCTATCTATAATTTGCACTTATGCATCTGTGTAACCAGGGACTTGTCCTTCTAAATTGGTGGCAGATTGACGTCTCGTCACACCCATCGTGGCGCTCGATGGCGCGGCTGAGAAGTGGAACATCCCTTGTTATCCAGTTATGTATTTGAAGCAGCTCTGGTATCTGAATCTCGTAGTATCAAAAGGCAGCTTTTTGGCGGCGGCGCGTGAAGCAGGGGTCAGTCAGCCGGCGGTCACGCAAGCCATGCAGGCATTGGAAAGAGAATGGGGCATCGCGCTGTTTGAGAAAGTGGGGCGCAAAAAGGTGCCGACGCCTGCAGCCTTGCTGGCCGCGCAACGTGCTGTCGACCTTCATGCAAAGCTCGAAGGGCTTGCTCCACGCGACGAGCCGGGTCCTTCAAAATGGACGCTCGGCCGCGACGCTGCCACGTTCCGTACGGGCATGGCGCCCGCAGCCGCACTGCTTTATGGACCCTTGATAGAGCATATTTGGCGAGAGCACGACCCGCAAGGGCTTCTGCAGATCGTTAGCGGCAGTGCGCCCGAGCTGTTGGATGCGTTGCACAGCAAGGAACTCGACCTCGTCGTTGCGCCTCGACCACGACGCTATGAGGCGGCAGGCATCAGCGTGCATCCACTTCATACCAGCACGCCGACTGTCTGCGCCCGAATTAATCATCCTCTTGCGTCAGCGACCTCTTTGAAAGAGATCGAGGCCGCCGGATGGGCGGTGGCCGGTCGTGCCGGCACGGCAGGCAATGTGATTGAGGAAGCCCACCAGGTTCGCAGGCTGCCAAAACCCCGTATTCTTGTTCAATGCGCAGACTACTCGGCCTTGCTCAACTTAATCGCGAACAGCGACCTGCTGTGCGTCGTTCCGCATCCAATACTGCTCCACGGCAGAGAAAGCGCGGTAGTGTGCGCGCTTCGCATTCGCGAAGGCCTGCCGCAGTACGAAGTGTGCGTGTTCTGGGCTACCGATCATCATGAGCCCAAAGCCGCTGCCATTGAAGCGATCGTTGCTGCGCTAAAAGGTCGTAATGATCAATCTGGATCGAGCTGGAGTTGCCCCGTTTTCACGGACACATA
>JBDSZF010000091.1:0-10292 GCA_039925285.1 Polaromonas sp. | reverse complement strand
GCCTGATTTTACAAACGGGTTTATCTCATACAAACGATGCGCCACGCATCCCCCTCCTCTTTTATTCTTTCCCCGGTGGCTCATGCTGTCTCCCGGCTGGTGATGTTCGCCACGCTGGGGCTGGCCGTTGCCGGTCCGGCTTATTCCCAGGCGCCGGACGCTGCTGAAAACGCCGTGCCGGACAGCCCGCTGACGCTCAAAAGCTCAGCCATGCTGGCCGAGGGCGTCTCGAAAGCGCCTGAAGACGTAGGGCCGACCTTTGTATTCGGCGACCGGATTTCAGGCCGGCCAGACCTGGAAACGGTGATCGAGGGCAATGCGGAACTGCGCCGCGGCACGACGTCCATGCGCGCCGACCGCATCGAGTACTACCAGCCCGACGACCAGCTCAAAAGCCGTGGCAATGTGCGCATCAACAATGCCGGCAACCGTTTTGAAGGCCCCGAGCTGGAACTCAAGCTGGACCGTTTTGAAGGCTTTTTCCTCTCCCCCCGCTACCGTTTTCTGGCCAATGGCGGCAATGGCCAGGCCGAACGGGTCGATTTCATTGACGACAAGCGCTTCAGCGCCCACCGCGCTAGCTACACCACCTGCGAGCGCGACAACGAAGAGAGCTGGAAACCGGCCTGGGAGCTGAGCGCCCAACGCGTTGACTTTGATCTGGACGAGGAGGTTGGCGTGGCTACCGGCGCTGTCGTGCGCTTCAAGGACGTGCCGATCCTGGCTTTCCCCAAGGTGAGTTTTCCGCTCAGCGACAAGCGCAAATCAGGCCTTTTGCCGCCAACGCTGGGCCTGGGTTCGGTCAACGGTTTTGAACTCCGCCAGCCTTATTACTTTGACATTGCGCCGAACCGGGATGCGACCTTTGCGCCCGCCGTCATGAGCAAGCGCGGCGTGGACCTGGCCGGCGAGTTCCGCTACCTGGAGCCGACCTACAAGGGCCAGCTGCGCGCCCACATCATGCCCGGCGACAAGCTGCGCGACCGCGACCGCTGGTCTTATTCGCTGCAGCATACCGGCGCGATTGACACCGGCGTCTCGGCCATCGGCGGTGTGGGACTGAACCTGAATTTGAACCGCGTCAGCGACAACGACTACTGGCGCGATTTCCCGGTGGCCACCGGCCAGGTGACGCAGCGGCTGCTGACCCAGGACGCGTCCCTTTCCTGGAACCGGGGCTACTTTACTTCGGCGCTGCGGGCGCTCAAGTGGCAGACCCTGCAGGATGTCAATTCGCCGATCATCCCGCCCTATGACCGCCTGCCGCAACTGAGCGCCGCTTACACGCGTGTCGATGCGCCGCTGGTGGGTTTGGGCAAGGGCTTTGACTGGTCAGCCGAGACTGATTTCACCCGCTTTTCGGCCGACCGGAACCTGACCAGACAGCCCAATGGCAACCGGGCTTTTGCCAGGCTGCAGGCCAGCCGCCCCTGGCTGGCGCCTGGCGGCTACATCACGCCCAAAGTGCAGCTGCATGCGACCAGCTACCAGCTTGAATCGCCGCTGGCCAATGGCGCCACGTCGGCCTCGCGGGTGGTGCCGACCTTCAGCCTGGACAGCGGCCTGCAGTTCGAGCGCGATGCCCGCTACTTTGGCCGCAGTTTCACCCAGACGCTGGAGCCGCGCGCTTTTTATGTGCGAACGCCGTTCCGTGACCAGAGCTATCTGCCCAACTACGACTCGGGCGTCAACAGTTTCAACTTTGCCACCGTGTTCACCGAGAACGCTTTTGTCGGCAATGACCGCATCTCGGATGCCAACCTGCTGACACTGGGCCTGACGTCGCGCCTGCTGGACCCGGCGACCGGTGCCGAGGCGGTGCGCTTGGGGCTGGCCCAGCGCCTGCGTTTTGACGACCAGCGCGTCAGTTTGCCCGCGCTTGGCACGACGCCCGTTCCCGGCGCCTTGCCGGTGACGGACCGCATCAGCGACCTGCTGGTGGGCGCATCGGTCAACTGGGTGCCGCAGTGGTCATTTGACGGCACGGTGCAGTACAACCCGAAAATCAGCCAGTCCGAACTGGCTTCCATCGGCCTGCGCTACAACCCGGGCAACTACCGCACCATCAGCGCCGCGTTTCGCCGCCAGCGCAACATCAGCGAGCAGATCGATGTCGGCTGGCAGTGGCCCATCAATGACCTGTGGGGCGACAAGGGGCAAGACCTCGGCGCCGGCCGCGGCCAGGGCGGCGGACGCTACTACAGCGTGGGCCGGCTGAACTACAGCACGCTGGACAAAAAACTGGTCGATGCGGTGGTGGGCATTGAGTACGATGGCTGCTGCTGGATTGGCCGCGTCGTGCTGCAGCGCTCGCAAAACAGCATCACCGCGTCGAACACCAAGATTCTGTTCCAGCTCGAAATGGTCGGTTTTTCCCGCATCGGCTCCAGCCCGCTGGAAACGCTCAAGACCAACGTCCCACGCTACCAGTACTTGCGTGACAAAATCAGCCCTCCCAGCCGCTTCACCACTTATGACTAAACACCGTTTTTTTACCGGGTCACTTCCGGCCCGGCCGCTGGCCGCCGCGCTGGTGCTCCTGCTTGCGCTGCCGCTGACGGGCGTGCTGGCCCAGAACGCCAGGCCTTCCGCTACGCCGCGTCTGGTGGCGCCTGCCACGCCTGCTGCTCCCAGCGGCAATGCGGCGGCACAGCGACAGGCCGACTTCATCGTGGTCGTGGTCAATTCCGAGCCGATTACCAACAATGAAGTTCGCAACAAGCTGATGCGAACCGAGCAGATGCTCAAGCAGCAGGGCACCACCTTGCCGCCGCGCAGCGAACTGCTGCCGCAACTGCTGGAGCGCATGATCAGTGACAAGGCGCAGTTGCAGGCGGCGCAGGCGTCGGGCATAAAAATCGACGACAGCGCGGTAGAAGGTGCGGTCCAGTCGGTGGCGCGCCAGAACCAGATCACGGTCGAAGAGCTGCGCCGCCGCCTGAAAGCCGACGGCATTGACTACGACCAGTTCCGCTCGGAAATCCGTGACGAGCTGTTGATCAGCCGTCTGCGCCAGCGCGAAGTCGAGTCGCGCGTGACGGTGAGCGAGCAGGAGATTGACGAGTATTTCCGTAACCAGAGCGCCCGGCCAGGTGCGGCTGGCACATCGCCGGCAGCGCTCAATCTGGCCGAAATCCTGCTGGCTGTGCCTGAAAATGCCACGCCCGATCAGGTCGCCGCACTGCAGGCCAAAGCCCAGCAGGTGCTGGAACGCGCCCGCGCAGGCAGCGACTTCGCTGCGCTGGCGACCGAGGTTTCAGCCTCGCCTTCGCGCAGCAATGGCGGCCAGATGGGTCTGCGCAGCGCCGACCGTTATCCGCCGCTGTTTGTCGAGGCGACGCAAAACCTGCGCGCAGGCGGACTGGCCGGCCCGGTCCGCAGCGGCGCCGGTTTCCACATCCTGAAGGTGATCGAAAAACGGCAGGGCGACTTGCCTGATGCGGTCATCACGCAAACCCATGCCCGCCATATCCTCTTGCGGCTGACACCCCAGCTGACCGAAGCCGCGGCGGTGGAAAAACTCGCCGGTTTCAGAAAACAAATCCTTGCCGGCAAGGCCGACTTTGCTGCCCTGGCGCGCGACAACAGCCAGGATGGCTCGGCCAGGGAGGGCGGCGATCTGGGCTGGGTCGGTCCGGGCTCGTTTGTGCCTGAATTTGAAAAAGTCATGAACGGCCTGGCGCCCAAGCAGGTTTCCGAACCGCTGGTGTCGCGCTTTGGCGTTCACCTGGTGCAGGTGCTGGAACGCCGCGAGACACCGGTTTCACCGCGTGACCAGCGCGAGATGGTGCGCGGCCTGCTGCGCGAGAAAAAGCAGAATGAAGCCTATGGGCGCTGGATCGAGGATATCCGCGGCCGCGCCTATGTCGAGTTCCGGGAAGCGCCACAATGACCCCCACGCTTGCCACTTCGTGTGCTGCGCTGCCCCCCGAGGGGGCCGCTGCGCCTGCGGCCCGGCGAAGCCGGTTCCGCGGCCCTGACTGGTATGGAGCTGCCCCCACGCTTGCCGTTCAGTTCGGTGCAGCATGAAGCACATTGCACGCAAGCGTTTTGGTCAGCATTTCCTGACCGACCGGCTGATCATCGAAGGCATCGTGGACGCGATTGCGCCCCTGCCTGGCCAGCCCATGGTCGAGATCGGACCCGGCCTGGCGGCGCTGACGCAGCCGCTGGTCGAGCGGCTCGGACACCTGACGGTGATTGAGCTGGACCGCGATCTGGCCTTTCAATTGCGCTTGCATCCACAACTCACGGTGGTTGAATCGGATGTGCTCCGGGTCGATTTCAGGCAGCTGGCCGAGCAGGTCCGGCTTGCGGCACAGGAAACGGCAAGCGTCGGGGCCAGCGGCCGCAGCGCCGGGCCGACCCAGGAAAGGCCAGCGGGGAGCGTGGGGGCTCATAAATTGCGGGTCGTCGGCAATTTGCCCTACAACATCTCCACGCCGATCCTGTTTCACCTGCTCGATGCGGTCGATGTGATTGAAGACCAGCACTTCATGCTGCAAAAGGAAGTCATCGACCGCATGGTCGCGGCGCCCTCGACCAGCGACTATGGCCGGCTCAGCGTGATGCTGCAGTGGCGCTATGCGATGGAAAACGTGCTGTATGTGCCGCCGCAGAGCTTTGATCCGCCACCGCGCGTGGACAGTGCCATCGTGCGCATGGTGCCGCATGCCGAGCCGGTAAAGCTCGACGTCAGGCTGCTGAGCGAACTGGTGCGGGTGGCTTTCAGCCAGCGCCGCAAACTGCTGCGCCACACGCTGGGCAAATGGCTGGAGCAGCATGAGTTTGCCGGCGAGTTTGATGTCAGGCGCCGGGCTGAGGAAGTGCCGGTGGCCGAGTATCTGGCGCTGGCGCAACAGGTGCAAGCCAGCCCGGGGCCGCTTGAGAAGACCGCAATACTGTAAAGACAGCCGCTGCCAGCACCCGGCCGATCAGCGCCAGGAGCCAGAGCCAGGCGCAAAAAAAGCCCGCAACTTGCGGGCTTTTTTGAGTTCGCCTGAAACTTCAGTTTCAGGCTGCTGCGAGCCAGTAACTCGCATTGAATGGACTGCTCATGCGCAGCGCCAGTGGCGACACGTCGAGTAGTTTGTCGGTCGGCATCGGTTCATCACCTTCTGCAACGACTTGCTGGGCCTCATTCGCCCGATCCCCTTGGCCAAGGTCTGGGGAGCGGGCTACAGAAAAGAATAGAAGCATCTGAACGGTATCTTGCGATCCGCCCAGTAGTCCGCTGCATCGCGGAAGATGTCGAGCAGTTGCTCGCGCGCTTCCTTGTCAAACTTGGCATGCGCGGGAATTTGCTCCAGCACGACGATAAAGCCGGTCTGCGGGCCTGATTTGTGAACCAGGTCCGTCATGCAGTCGTACAGCGCATCAAAGTTCTTGCCGAAGTGCGCCGGGAAGGTGTACTGCGCCGCGATCATGTCCAGGATGTCCTGTTTGCTCTGGGCACTGCTCAGATTGGCATACAGAAAATGCTGGTTCAGTTTCGTGGCTGCATCCTGCAACTCGGGCACACGAAAGGCACGTATGGACTGCACAATGTTGGGCCGAATGCCCTTCAATGGGATTTCGTCGTCCTTACGAAGTGGTGTTTCCATCTCCGCTTCTCTTTCTCTTAAGTCATAAGTCAAAATAACAACCACAGTTCCGGTTAGTGAACGATTTTGCGAAAACTCGCATAGTGATCGTCGGTGTAAAAACAGGCATCGGGTGCTGCGGCTTTGAAACCACCACACACGATGCGTCGGGCTCCGCGGCTGCGCTCTCCAGGGGTCCTGACGGTGTACTCACGGTAGTAAGCGCGAACGTTGGCGGGAAGCAGCCGTTCCCGATTGCCAAACACTACGCCGTCCTTCTCATGCGTGAAGGGTCCGCCCTGGTAAATCAGCGTCAACATGCTGCGCCCTTGGGGAGGCAACTGGGCAACGGCGACGGTTTCAGTGGCAGCCGGCGCGAACAGGCCTTTGGCTTGCACCGTGCCGGGATACCCACCCGCCATGCCGATCAGACTGGCCGAAAATGCCAGCAGCATCGTGCTGCCGGCCTGACGCCAGCGACCCCACCTATTGCGCAACATGAAAAATACCTTTCTTGAATCCAGAGACAACCCGCAGAAATGTCGGGTTAACCCTTAAATTTCAAGAGGCGTAGTTTGCCGCATAAGGAAAAAAAAGGCAAGCGATTGCTGAAAATTTAGGCATTAAACAGAAGGGCATCAAGCCCTCCCAAGACAGCACTGCCTGGGTACTGTCTATTTTCGGGCGCTTATCGTGCGGCGTTGGCGTCTGCCACCGTGAGCGCGGTCATGTTGACAATCCGGCGCACCGTGGCGGTAGGCGTCAGGATGTGCATCGGCTTCCTGGCGCCCAGCAGGACCGGGCCGATGGCAATGTTGCCGCCGGCAGCGGTCTTGAGCAGGTTGTACGAAATGTTGGCCGCATCAATGTTGGGCAAGACCAGCAGATTGGCCTCGCCGGTCAGCGTGCTGTTGGGCATGATGAAGCGACGGGCAGCAGCGTCCAGGGCCATGTCGCCATGCATTTCTCCATCGACTTCGAGCCAGGGGGTCTGTTCGCGCAGCAAGTCCAGCGTGCGGCGCATTTTCAGCGCGCTCGGCTGGTTGGACGAACCGAAATTCGAATGCGACAGCAGGGCTACTTTCGGCTTGATGCCGAAACGCATCATTTCCTCGGCCGCCAGGGTGGTGATTTCCGCCAGCTGCTCGGCGCTCGGGTCGTAGTTGACATGGGTGTCGAGCAGGAAGACCTGACGGCCCGGCAGCATCAGGCCGTTCATGCAGGCGTAGGTATTGACGCCTTCGCGCTTGCCGATCACCTGGTCCAGGTAGGCCAGATGGTGCGCTGTGGTGCCCCAGGTACCGCAAATCAGGCCATCGACGTCGCCCTTGAGCAGCAGCATGCCGGCAATCAGGGTCAGGCGCCGGCGCATCTCGATCTTGGCCATCTGCACCGTCACGCCGCTGCGCTCGGTCAGGCGGTGGTAGGTTTGCCAGAAGTCGCGGTAACGGTGGTCCTGCTCGACATTGACCACGTCGTAATCGAGCTCTTCTTTCAGCCGCAGGCCGAATTTTTCAATCCGCTGGGCGATGATGGCCGGCCGGCCGATCAGGGTCGGCCGCGCCAGGCCTTCGTCCACCACGATCTGGCAGGCGCGCAGCACGCGCTCTTCCTCGCCTTCGGCATAGGCCACGCGTTTGCGCGCGGCGGCCTTGGCGGCAGTGAAGATCGGCTTCATGATCGTTCCCGAGGCATAGACAAAGCTTTGCAGCCGTTCGCGGTAGCGATCCATGTCGGCGATCGGCCTGAGCGCCACGCCGCTGTCGGCCGCTGCCTTTGCCACTGCCGGCGCAATCTTCATCATCAGGCGCGGATCAAACGGCTTGGGAATCAGGTATTCGGGTCCGAAGGTCAGCTTTTCGCCGACATAGGCGGCGGCAACCACTTCGCTCTGCTCGGCCTGGGCCAGCTCGGCAATCGCATGCACCGCCGCAATTTCCATCTCGATGGTGATGGTCGATGCGCCGGCGTCCAGCGCACCGCGAAAGATGTAAGGGAAGCACAGGACGTTATTGACCTGGTTCGGGTAATCGGTGCGGCCTGTCGCGATGATGGCGTCATCACGCACGGATTTGACGTCTTCGGGCGAGATTTCCGGGTTCGGATTGGCCAGCGCAAAAATGATGGGCCGCGCCGCCATTTTTGCGACCATGTCTTTTTTCAGCACGCCGCCGGCCGACAGGCCCAGGAAAACGTCGGCGCCTTCAATGATTTCGCCCAGCGAGCGCGCCGTCGTGTTCTGCGCATAGACGATCTTGTCCTCGTCCATCAGCTCGGTGCGGCCTTCATAGACCACGCCGGCCAGGTCGGTGACGTAGATGTTCTCGCGCGGAATGCCGAGCTTGACCAGCAGGCCCAGGCAGGCCAGCGCCGCAGCGCCCGCGCCCGAGGTCACCAGCTTGACTTTTTTCGGGTCCTTGCCGGCCACTTTGAGTGCGTTGAGCATGGCCGCGCCGACAGTGATGGCGGTGCCATGCTGGTCATCGTGGAAGACCGGAATCTTCATGCGCTTGCGCAGTTCGCGCTCGATATAAAAGCAGTCGGGCGCCTTGATGTCTTCGAGGTTGATGGCGCCGAAGGTCGGCTCCAGCGAGGCAATGATCTCGACCAGCTTGGCGGGGTCTTTCTCGTCGATCTCGATGTCGAACACATCGACGCCGGCGAACTTCTTGAACAGCACGCCCTTGCCCTCCATCACCGGCTTGGACGCCAGCGGGCCGATGTCGCCCAGGCCCAGTACCGCCGTGCCGTTGGTGATCACCGCCACCAGGTTGCCGCGGCTGGTGTATTTGAAGGCCGCATTCGGGTCCTTGACGATTTCTTCGCAGGGGGCGGCCACGCCGGGCGAATAGGCCAGCGCCAGGTCGCGTTGATTGGTCAGCTGCTTGGTCGCGGCAATGGCAATCTTGCCGGGCGTGGGGAACTCATGGTATTCAAGGGCGGCGCGGCGCAGTTCGGCGCGCTTTTCATTGCGCTCCATGTCAGTGTCAGCTTGCGTCGCAGCGGATGGGGTAAGCATTGAAAGGTCTCCAGCTAGGACGGTCAGTGCGGCCGTCAACTCTTTGTACGGGTTGCGATTGTAGGCTGCACAAGTGTCAGTCAAGCGCCGAAAAACGCCTTTGAAGGCGACGGGCTTTTAACTTTTTTGCACAGATCAAAACCTGGCGGCGATCAGGTTCCGGGGCGGGCTTTTCCGGGATCGTTGCACGCAACACAGGGGTTAACCCTTATTGGAGATGGGTTGCACCCATCATAAAATTGGTTGCACTTGTTTTCTAAAAGGTGCAACCAATGTCTACAGTCACGCTCGGCCTCAAGGTGGACGAAGCCCTTCGAACCCGCATCCGCGAGGCCGCAGCCCAGCAGGGCCGGGCCCCGCACTGGTTGATAAAGCAAGCCGTTTTGCAGTATGTGGAAAGCGTCGAGCGAGGCCAGTCGCCCCAGGGTGCAACCATAGGTGCAACCGGTGCCAATCCGGTAACTGATGCCGAGGACGCGGACGAGCTGGCGCTGCCGGTCAATGCCATCCCTTCTGCACAGCCTTTTCTGGACTGGGCGCAACACGTATTGCCGCAGACCGATCTGCGTGCCGCCATTACCGCCGCCTGGCACAGGCCGGAGGTGGAATGCCTGCCGATGCTGGTGCAACTGGCGCACAGCGCCGATGCAGCGCAGCGCGCCGCCATCGAAGCAGTCGCCACCCGTCTCGTGCAAGGCCTGCGCGGCAAGAAAGACGCTGGCGGCGTGGAGGCGCTGGTGCAGGAGTTCTCGCTCTCCAGCCAGGAAGGCGTGGCGCTGATGTGCCTGGCCGAGGCGCTGTTGCGGATTCCCGACAACGCCACGCGCGACGCGCTGATCCGCGACAAGATCAGCCACGGCGACTGGCATTCGCACCTGGGCAATTCGCCGTCGATGTTTGTCAATGCCGCCGTCTGGGGCCTGATGCTGACCGGCAAGCTGACCTCCACCAGCAGCGAGAAGAGCCTGACCTCGTCGCTGACCCGCCTGATCGGCAAGGGCGGCGAACCTTTGATCCGCCAGGGCGTGCACCGCGCCATGAAGCTCATGGGCGAGCAGTTCGTGACCGGCCAGACCATTGCCGAAGCGCTGGCCAACAGCCGCGCGCTCGAAAAAGCCGGCTTTCGCTATTCCTACGACATGCTGGGCGAAGCCGCGGCGACCGAGCACGATGCCGAGCGCTACCTGGCGTCCTACGAGCAGGCCATCCACGCCATCGGCAAGGCCTCGCACGGGCGCGGCATCCACGAAGGCCCGGGTATCTCGGTCAAGCTGTCGGCGCTGCATCCGCGCTACAGCCGCGCCCAGCGCGAGCGCGTGATGGGCGAACTGCTGCCGCGCCTGCTCAGGCTCACGCTGCTGGCGCGCCAGTACGACATCGGCCTGAACATCGACGCCGAGGAGGCCGACCGGTTAGAGCTCTCGCTCGACCTGCTCGAGAGCCTGTGCTTCGACCCGGCGCTCAAGGGCTGGAACGGCATCGGCTTCGTGGTCCAGGCCTACCAGAAGCGCTGCCCCTACGTGATCGACTACGTCACTGACCTGGCCCGGCGCAGCGGCCACCGGCTGATGATCCGCCTGGTCAAGGGCGCCTACTGGGACAGCGAGATCAAGCGCGCCCAGCTCGATGGCCATGAGGGCTACCCGGTCTACACGCGCAAGGTCCATACCGACGTGTCCTACCTGGCCTGC
>JBDSZF010000090.1:0-15257 GCA_039925285.1 Polaromonas sp. | reverse complement strand
ACCACGGGCGCTTTTTCCTCCGGGTGCAGGCCGAACGGAATGCCGCGTCCATCGTCTTCGATGCTCACCGAACCATCGGCGTGCAGCGTGACCTTGATCTTTTTGCCGTGCCCGGCCAGCGCCTCGTCGGCCGAGTTGTCGAGCACTTCCTGGATGATGTGCAGCGGATTGTCGGTGCGTGTGTACATGCCCGGGCGTTGCTTGACGGGCTCCAGGCCCTTCAGAACGCGGATCGAGCTTTCGGAATAAACAGGGGAAGCAGTGATGTTTTTATCGGCCATGGCAGTTGAAGTGATTGGAAGAAATTGTAGACCCGCCCTTTGAAGCTGCCGGGCCACCCAGAAACCCTCCTTATAAAAGACCGGCTAAAAGACCGGCCAGGCGCAACAGGCGCCAAATCTGCATGGCGGCGACAATTGCTGACATTTTCGTTAAAGTTTTCCAATGGCCTCCAACACCGTTTCCTACCCCAAAAATCTGTCCATGTTCCAGGTGCTGGCCTGCGGTGCGGCCATCGTCACCCTGTCCATGGGCATCCGGCACGGTTTCGGCCTGTGGCTGCAGCCCATCACCCAGGCGCAGGGCTGGACGCGCGAAACCTTTTCCTTTGCGATTGCCGTACAAAACCTGTCGTGGGGCATTTTTGGCATTTTCGCGGGCATGGCTGCCGACCGGTTTGGCGCTTTCCGGGTGATTCTGGGCGGCGCATTGCTCTACGCCCTGGGCCTGGTCGGCATGGCGCTGTCCCCGACCGGCCTGCTGTTCACGCTGACGGCCGGGGTGCTGATCGGGGCCGCACAGGCAGGCACCACCTACGCCGTGATTTACGGTGTCATTGGCCGCCATATTTCGGCCGACAAGCGCTCGTGGGCGATGGGCGTGGCCGCCGCAGCCGGTTCATTCGGCCAGTTCCTGATGGTGCCCACCGAAGGTTTCCTGATCAGCAGCCTGGGCTGGCAGACCGCGTTGCTGGTGCTCGCCGGCGCCGTGCTGCTGATGATGCCGATGGCGCTGGGCCTGCGTGAAACCAGCCTGACCGGTGCCCATGCCGCAAAACGTGAGCAGACCATCAGCCAGGCACTGCGGGAGGCTTTCAAATACCCGAGCTTTCAGCTGCTGATGGCGGGCTACTTCGTCTGCGGCTTTCAGGTCGTTTTCATTGGCGTGCACATGCCCAGCTACCTGAAGGACAAGGGCCTGTCGCCGCAGGTGGCCGGCTACGCGCTGGCGCTGATTGGCCTCTTCAATGTGTTTGGCACCTACATTGCAGGCACGCTGGGCCAGACAATGGCCAAGAAAAACATCCTGGCCACCATCTATTTCTCGCGCGCCGTCGTCATCGCCGTGTTTCTGGCCGCACCGCTGAGCCCGGCCAGCGTGTACATCTTCTCCAGCCTGATGGGCCTGCTGTGGCTGTCAACCGTGCCGCCCACCAATGCCATGGTGGCGCAGATCTTCGGCATCCAGCACCTGTCGATGTTGAGCGGCTTCATCTTTTTCAGCCACCAGATCGGCTCGTTCATGGGCGTCTGGCTGGGCGGCTATCTGTATGACCGCACCGGCAGTTACGACATCGTCTGGTACATCGCGATTGCGCTGGGCCTGTTTGCGGGGCTGGTGAATCTGCCCATCCGGGAAACCCCGATCCCCCGCCTGGGCCATGTCAAACTGCCGCAGGGAGCCTGAAGTGCTCTCCAAAATCGCGCTGTGGAGCATGGCCATGCTGGCCTTGCTCGGGGTGTTTGCCCTTTACACGCGAGCAGATTTTCTGCTCACCCTGGCGAACCAGCTGTGGGCCTGCTTTTAGGCTGATGACGCATTGAAGGAAGTTGCATGAAAGAAAATCCGTTCCATGGGTCGGAGCCGCCATCGGCCTGGGTCCGGCGCTGGTCGCACCTTGTGGCCGAGCGGGGCGTGGTGCTGGACGTGGCCTGCGGGCATGGCCGCCATGCGCGCTGGTTTCATGAACGAAATCACCCGCTGGCGCTGGTGGACCGGTCGCAGCCAGCGATTGACGCCATAGCCATCCCGGCGCCTGCCTGCGAAGCCGTCGTGGCCGATATTGAAAACGGGCCCTGGCCGTTTGCGGGCCGGCAGTTTGATGCGGTGGTGGTGACCAATTACCTGTGGCGGCCCTTGATGCCGACGCTGCTGGGCAGCCTGGCACCGGGCGGCGTGCTGATTTACGAAACCTTTACTCAGGGCAATGAAACGCTAGGCAAGCCTTCACGGCCCGACTTTTTGCTGCGCCCGGGCGAGCTGCTGGATATCTGCCGCACGCTGCGGATCGTGGCTTTTGAAGACGGCTTTGAGGAAGGGCCGCAGGGCCAGGCGCCGCGTTTTGTGCAGCGCATTGCAGCCGTCCGTGAAGCCGCAACGTCCGCCGGCCTGAGCGGCGCCATGCCTCCAACGGCATCGTGCCCGCCCAGATATCCCCTGCTTTAAGCTCTGGGTAGAATGCACAATTGACTTTTTGGGCGGGTCTTCAGGCCGTTGACGTCGCTCATCACTCCAGCCACCACGTTACAAGCACGACATGAAACCCATTACTGGCAGCATTGTTGCACTGGCAACCCCTTTGCATGAAGACGGCAGCGTGGACTACGCCACCCTGCGCAAACTCGTTGACTGGCATATCACGGAAGGAACCGACTGCATCGGCGTGGTCGGCACAACCGGCGAGTCGCCCACCGTGAACGTCGAGGAGCATTGCGAAATCATCCGCGTCTCGGTCGAACAGGCTGCCAAGCGGGTGCCCATCATGGCCGGCTGCGGCGCCAACTCGACGGCCGAAGCCATCGAACTGGCCAAGTTCGCCAGACAGGTGGGCGCCGACTGCCAGCTGCAGGTCGTCCCCTACTACAACAAGCCGACGCAGCAGGGCCAGTATTTGCACTTCAGGGCGATTGCCGAAGCCGTGGGCGATTTGCCCACTGTGCTCTACAACGTGCCAGGCCGCAGCGTGGCCGATATGCAACACGCCACTGTGCTGCGCCTGGCCGAAGTGCGCGGCATCGTAGGCATCAAGGAAGCCACCGGCAATATTGAGCGCGCCCAGTGGCTGATCAAGGAAGTGCCCAAGGGCTTTGCAGTGTATTCAGGCGACGACCCGACCGCCGTGGCACTGATGCTTTGCGGCGGCCAGGGCAATATCAGCGTGACGGCCAATGTCGCGCCCCGCCTCATGCACGAGCTGTGCATGGCCGCCTTGGCCGGCGACGTCAAGCGCGCCATGGAACTGCAATTCAAGCTGATGCCGCTGCACCGGAACCTGTTCATCGAAGCCAACCCGATTCCCGTCAAATGGGCCATGGCCCGGATGGGACTGTGCTGCAATACGCTGCGCCTGCCCCTGACACCGCTTGAAACAAGCAACGAAACTGCCGTCGAAAACGCCTTGCGCGTGTGCGGCCTGATCTGACTTTTTAGGGAATTCAAGTGAAGACATTGCCGACATCAACCCAGCGTCCTGCCTTGCTGAAGGCGAGAGGCGCTGCAGCACTTTCTGCACTGGTGGCTGCCAGCCTCCTGGCGGGCTGCTCCTCGCTCAGAGATACCATGGAAGGCGAGCGGGTCAATTACAAATCGAGCGGCACCAAAGGGCCTTCGCTCGATATTCCTCCAGACCTGACCCAGCTCAGCAGTGAAACCCGCTATGTGGTTCCCGGCACGGCCGTGAGCGCCAGCAGTTACCAGGTGGCCCAGCCCACCCAGACCGTGACGACGGCTGCCAATGCGCTCGGTGATGTGCGCATCGAGCGCTCCGGCAACCAGCGCTGGCTGGTGGTGAACCGGCCGGCCGACAAGCTCTGGACGCCAGTGCGTGATTTCTGGCTGGAAAGCGGATTTTTGCTGGCGCAAGACCAGGAAAAACTCGGCATCATGGAAACCGACTATGCCGAAAACCGCGCCAAACTGCCGCAGGATTTCATCCGCAACGCATTGGGCAAGGTATTTGACAGCCTTTACTCCACGGGTGAGCGCGACAAGTTCCGCACCCGGCTTGAACGCCGGCCCGATGGCGGCACCGAAATCTACATCAGCCATCGCGGCATGGAAGAAGTGCTGACCGGCGTCAGAGCCGGTGCCAGCACGGGTGACAGCACCGTCTGGCAGCCCCGCCCGACGGATCCTGAACTGGAAGCGGAGTTTTTACGCCGTCTGATGGTCAAGCTGGGCGTGACCCAGGAGCAGTCCAAAGCCCTGATTGCCGCTGGTGCAGCGCAGCAGCCGACATCGCGGGTAGCGATGCTCAACAACCTGCCCGTCGTGCAGATGGATGAAGGCTTTGAGCGCGCCTGGCGCCGTGTCGGCCTGGCACTGGACCGCACCGGCTTCACCGTGGAAGACCGCGACCGCAGCCAGGGCACTTATTTTGTCCGTTACGTCGAACCTGCCGCAAACAAGAGCGAGCCGGGATTTTTCAGCAAACTGTTCAAGGGTTCGGCATCAACCGCTCTGCCACTGAAGTACCGCATCAACCTCAAGAGCGAAGGTGAAAAAACCACCGTATCGGTGCTCAATGCCCAGGGTACGCCTGAATCGTCTGCCAACGCCCAGCGCATTGTGCAGGTGATTGCTGACGACCTGAAGTAAAGGCAGCCCCATTTGCAAGCCAGCCAGCGGCTTTTTTCGCGGTGTTGAGATTCAGAAGCCTGGGCAGCGGCAGCGGGGGCAATGCCACACTGCTTGAAGCCACGGGCCTGGTGCCCTTTCGCATGCTGATTGACTGTGGCCTGGGTATCCGGCAGCTGGCGCTTCGGCTGGGCCAAGCCGGTCTTCAGCCGGAAGACATTCATGCGGTGTTCATTACCCATGAGCATGGTGACCATATTGGCTGCGCCCGGTCATTGGCGCTGCGTCACCGGATTCCGGTCTGGATGAGCCATGGCACTTACGTGGCGATTGGCGCTCCCGATTTTGACGGCCTGCTGCACACCGCGCACGATGGAAAAGCGATTGACCTGGGCGGGCTGCAGCTCATGCCCTTCACCGTTCCCCATGACGCCCGGGAACCGCTGCAACTCAGTTGCACCGATGGCTCGGCAAAGCTGGGCATCCTGACCGATCTAGGCCATGTAACGCCGCATGTCATAGCGCATCTGCAGGCCTGCGACGCCTTGCTACTCGAATGCAACCACGACACCAAACTGCTGAGCCAGTCCGTTTATCCACCCTTTTTAAAGCGCCGTGTCGGTGGCCAGTATGGGCATCTGTCCAATGCTGCGGCCGCCGACTTTGCCTGCGCCGTGGCCCATGGCGGTCTCAAGCATCTGGTGGCGGCACATTTAAGCGCCCAGAACAACCGACCCGACCTGGTGCAGGAAGTGATCTCAAGGGCTTTGGGCTGTAACAGCAGCGATATTATGGTCGCGGGTGCCGCCAGCGGTACGCCGTGGCTACAGGTTTGACTCTTGGGTGAAACGAAGCTCGGGAGAGAACTTATGGATCGGCCTCCTGCCGATCCATAAAAAAAGCCGCCCGGAGGCGGCTTTCAGGAAATTCGAAAGAATTACTTTGCAGCAGCTTCGGAAGCAGCAGTAGCAGCTGCGCCAGCGGCAGTAGCAGCGCTGCCAGCAGCAGAAGCGGCATCTTTAGCGGCGTCCACAGCAGTAGCAGCAGCGGTGGCGGCAGAGTCGGCAGCAGCAGAAGCGGCGCCTGCAGCGTCAGTAGCTGCAGGAACTACAACAACGGAAGGTGCAGGTGCAGGTGCAACAGCTTCTTCTTTTTTACCGCAGGCAGCCAGAGCAATAGCGGCAACAATGGCGGCCAGAACGAGTGATTTGTTCATTTTTTACGATCCTTGATGATATTTAAGAAAACAATTTCCGGAAATTGTCAAAAGAAACCCAAACCAAAATTCAAGTTATGTTTTGACCGGGGGAAGGACTCGAGCTCTTTCTACCCAGCCTATAAATTATATGCTGGTAAATACCAGCATGAAAACCCTTAGCGGTCCAAAATTAGCAGTCTGGTACAAGCCTGCAACGGGAAAACCACACTACAGGCCCAGAACGGTTGCCGGAAAAGCCGGAGAACTGTTCAGAAGGCATTCATTCAGGCGCTCCTTCAAGGAAATGCGGCGGGCCCCATCAGAACCGGCCACGCCAGTGCTGCGCTCAAGATCCAGCCGCTCAAACACCCAACCGGGGCTCCACAAGGCGCTTTGCAGGCTGTCGACCGGGGACGCAGTGGTCCTCCGGCACTCCACAATATGCGACCAGGTTCGTCGCCAGGTCACAAACCGCGCATGCCGCCTGAGCATGGCGTCGTAATTTTCAGCCAGCATCGTGAGCTTGCGGCCGCCTCGGGACCAGTCGTTCAGTGCCTGAGCCACTACGCGCTCACCCAAGGGCCAATCCTCAAAGTCCGGATCACACCAGATCATCTCACGCCATCCCTGCACGGCCGCTGCAGCCAGAGCCTGGCGTATCAATTCGGCAAATTCGGTGCGACCATTGAAGCGGCCTTCCCGTAAAGCAGCAGGCACAGCGCCTGGTTCCCCGGATGTCATGCCCTTCCCTTTTGAAAGTGAGAGTTCAGACGCTTGATGCCTTCTTCGCATCACCTGACGCCCCAGGCAGCGCCAGACGGAGCCAGCCTGCGTCATGCCAGTCCCCCAGCAGTTCAATAGCGGTCACACCCGCCTTGCGCAGCTCCCGGCCCCCCAGATGGCGCTGGTCGGCCAGCCGGCGCATCAGGCTGGCGTCAGCCCCCTTGGCGCGGTAGCTTTCGCCATTGATGAAGATATGGTCGTTGTCATACATCATGCGGGTGCGCGCATCCAGCGCAATCCCGGTCTGGCCGGCTTTGACGGCATCGCCATCCCAGGCTTGTTGCGGCTCGTCAAACCAGACACCAGGCTTGGGCTCGGTCATGCACTCCCCGAGCGCACAAGCCAGCGCCAGCGGATCCTTGAGCGCTTCCAGCACGGCTTGCCCGGCAAAGGCAGCCAGTCCCGCCGGCATGGCGGCCGGGGTTTCGGTGGCAGGCTGGGCGGGATCGCGGTACATGCGCTGCGGGCGGGCGGGCTTGCCGCCCTCTTCAGCGCTACCTGCCTGAGCAGCATCCTCGCCCATTTCAGCCAGTCGGTGCAGCAACTCCGCTGCCAGTTCGGTCTGGGCAGGCGAGCGAAAACCGATGGAATAGGTCATGCAGTCAGCCGGTTTTCCGTCCGGCCCGGCACTGGCCTCGGCAATGCCCTCATGGGCATAACGCGGCGGCAGGTAGAGCATGTCGCCCGCTTCCAGCACAAACTCCTCGTCAGCTTCAAAGTTCTGCAGGATTTTCAGCGGCACGCCCTGCTGCAGGGTAAAGTCTTTTTGCCGCCCGATTTTCCAGCGCCGGCGGCCGCTGGCCTGAAATAAAAACACGTCATAACTGTCAAAGTGCGGGCCCACGCCGCCGCCTGGCGTGGCAAACGAGATCATCAGGTCATCAAGCCGTGCGTCGGGAACAAAGCGGAACTGCTGCAGCAGTTCATGCCCGGTAGGCTCATGCAGATCGACCCCCTGCACCAGCAGCGTCCAGCCTTCCCTGGTCAGCGGCGGCAAGCTTCTTGGGGCCAGCGGCCCTTTTTTCATGCTCCAGCCTTTTTCCTGCTGGACCATCAGGCGCGACTCGACCTGCTCGCGCGCCGCCAGCCTGAACAGGGCGGCACGGCTGAGAAAAGGCTGAAAGCCGGGAATGGCCTGGCGCACGAGAAGCGGCTTTTTTTGCCAATGACGACGCATGAATTGGGCGGGGCTGAGACCGGCGAGCAAGGCGAGAGGCTGATTGACATCCATGGGACAATTGTCCAATGAAAATCACCCCGCAATGCGTCGTAGCCCTGACATGGACGCTGAAAGATACTTTGGGCGAAGTGCTGGATGAACTGGACGAGCCGGTCGAGTTTTTGCTCGGCGGCAACGATCTGCTGGCCTCCATTGAGGAAGCGCTTCAGGGCCATGTGGACGAAGACACCCTGGAATTGCATCTGGAACCCGAAAATGCCTTCGGTGACTACGATGAAAACCTGGTTTTTCTCGAACCCCGCAGCATTTTTCCGGCAGAACTCGAAGAAGGCATGACCTTCGACGGCGCGGCCATGCCTCCAGGGACGAGCGCGCAAATTCCGCAGGATCATATTTACACCGTGACCGATATCTACCCCGAGCATGTGGTGCTTGACGGCAACCATCCACTCGGCGGCATTGCCATCCGGCTGTCGCTCAAGGTCGAATCGGTGCGCGAAGCCACCGAACAGGAAATTGGCCGGGGTTCGCTGGGCACCGGTTTTTTCAAGCTGTAGCCCTTGGCGCCAGGCCAGGACACGCGGCACTGACCCCACCGCTTTCATTCGCCATCAAAAAGGCGGCGCTGCAGAAAAACTGCAGCGCCGCTTTTGCGTGGAAATATACCGCGATCAATAACGGAACAGCTGGCCGTTTTGAATCCTGACCCGGTCACCGATACGCAAGTCGCCCGTTGCCGGCACGTCATAGGCACGTGCACCGCCGTTGTCCAGCTGGACAGTGACGCGATAAGCTTGACTCACATTGGGATTGCGGTTCTTCTCGATGGCATTGCCGGCAACAGCGCCGCCTACAGCGCCAGCGACCGTGGCTACATCGCGGCCGGTGCCGCCGCCAATCTGACGGCCAACCACCGCACCGGCCACACCGCCCAGAATGGCCCCCAGACCGGAACCCTGCGCTTGCTGCTGGGTCTGGAAAACTTCAATATTGCTGACACGCCCATATTCAACATAGTTGCCCTGCTGGTTCTGGGCAGGGTACTGGGTTTGCGCCGGATACTGGCTCGGATACTGGCTCGGATACTGGCTCGGATACTGGCTCGGATATTGGGCAGGGTATTGGCCCTGGGTGGTGGGGTAGGTCGAAGCCGGATAGGACGACATTGGTCCCTGAGAATCCATTGGCACGGTGCCGCAAGCGGCCAGACCCGCCAGCACAAGCACTGAGGAGGTCACTGAAACAAAACGGGAAACACGACGCATGGAATTCTCCTGAAAATAAAGTGGGATGACATCCTGACGCATCAGACGGTTTCCTTGGACAGGCAGATCACGATGGAATGTCATGAATTGATTAGAAATGCCATGCGGCAGGACCTAGGTCAGGTCCGGGGCTTAGGGTTTGTGGGATGCCGCAATTGATTGACGTAGGATAAACCTGACACCCGACAGCAAGCCGGCACACGCCGCTTCAGCCCTTCCCGGTCGAACCGTAACCGCCTTCACCGCGTTCAGTGGCGGTAAATTCTGTCACCACATTGAACTGCGCCTGGACGACCGGAACGATCACCAGCTGGGCAATCCGTTCCATCGGCTCGATGGTGAAAGCCACATCGCTGCGGTTCCAGGCGCTGACCATCAACTGGCCCTGGTAGTCGCTGTCGATCAGTCCCACCAGGTTGCCCAGCACAATGCCGTGCTTGTGGCCGAGCCCCGAGCGGGGCAGGATCAGCGCGGCATAGCCGGGGTTGTGCAGATAAACGGCAATGCCCGTGGGAATGAGCTGCCAGGCATTGGCAGCCAGCGTAAGCGGTGCATCCAGGCAGGCGCGCAGATCCAGGCCGGCACTGCCGGGGGTGGCGTAGCCGGGAAGATTGTCCTGAAGGCGCGGGTCGAGGATTTTGACGTCGATTTTCATGGTCTGTTTTTTTGTTGGGAAGGTTGGGCTTTTCCGGCCTCTTCGGCAGCGCGCTTTGCCAACTCGCGCAATTCTTTGAAAAAAGCCCCTGAAGGCTTGCGCCTGATTATAAAAATCATCCACACCGCATAAAGCGCCAGCACGGGAATCAACAAAAAACCGGCGCCGGGTACAAATCTGACCAGCAACTGCGTGGCGATCCACAAAGCGACCAACGATTTGAGATGCGTCAAAAAAGGGATTCGCGTCAAGCGCTCAAGAGCAGACCTGAACGAGGGCTGAGCAGAACGCGCCGCAAACGATGTGCTGGCAGGCACGCCAGCAGCCAGGCGTTCAACATAAGCCGCGAAATCGCCGTCGGGCGGGGTGTCCGTCGGGTGAATCATGATGCGGGGGCTTTCTGGTCAAGGGGTGCGCAAGTCGCCATCCGGCTGGCAATTTCCCGGACCAGCCGCCGCGCCAGCGACAGCTTGGATGCCCGGGGCAATTCAAGACTGCCCTGGCCGTCGATCAGCAGCAATGCGTTGTGGTCCTGGCCAAAGGTATCCGGGCCGATGTTGCCGACCAGCAGCGGCACTTTCTTGCGCAGGCGCTTGGCCTGGGCGTTTTCCAGCAGATCATGGCTTTCTGCGGCAAAACCAACGCAAAACAGCTGGCCTGTCTGCGCAGCAGGCGACTGGGCGACGGTGGCCAGAATGTCAACGTTTTCGGTGAATGTCAGTTGCGGCGTCCGGCCTGAGCCGTCCTTCTTGATTTTTTGGGCTGACGGGTCGGCTGGCCGCCAGTCGGCCACGGCGGCTGTTGCTATGAAAATACTAGCTGACTGTGCCCGTTCAGAAACCGCAGAGAGCATATTTGATGCTGATTTCACGTCGATCCGCGTGACGCCGCGCGGCGTGGCCAGGCTGACGGGTCCGGCGACCAGCGTGACGTCGGCACCCGCCTCACGCGCCGCACGCGCAATCGCAAAGCCCATTTTTCCGCTCGACAGATTGGTAATGCCGCGTACCGGATCAATCGCCTCGTAGGTCGGGCCGGCCGTGACCAGCACGCGCTGGCCGCGCAATACCTTGGGCGTGAAAAACGCAATGATGTCTTCAAGCAGTTCGTCGGGCTCCAGCATGCGGCCGTCGCCGGTCTCGCCGCAAGCCTGAAAGCCGCTGCCCACGCCGAGCACAGTGGCGCCGTCAGCCTCCAGTTGCGCCAGGTTGCGCTGCGTCGCCGGATGCGCATACATCTCGCGGTTCATCGCCGGCGCCACCAGCAGCGGCACCTGGCCGATGGGGCGCGCCAGGCACATCAGGCTCAGCAGCTCGTCGGCTCGCCCTTGAACCAATCGGGCGATGAAGTCGGCACTGCAAGGCGCAATCAATATCGCATCCGCCTCGCGCGACAGGTTGATATGCGCCATGCTGTTCGGCTCGCGCCCGTCCCACTGGCTGCTGTAAACCGGCCGCCCGCTGAGCGCCTGCATCGTGACCGGCGTGATGAATTGCGCGGCGGCTTCGGTCATCACGACCTGCACCGTGGCGCCGGCCTTGATCAGCGCCCGGCACAGCTCGGCCGACTTGTAGCAGGCGATGCCGCCCGAAAGTCCGAGCACGATGTGTTTGCCCGCCAGGTCCAGCGCTTGGGCGCCGGGAACATTTGCTTGATTCGTCATGGCTGGCAATGTATCAGCTAAACCATGCCATTCCCGCGCTCGTCATGCAGGCAGAGCGCCGGTTCTGACGCAGTGAAGAGGATCGGCAATCAAGGCCGGGTTTAATAAACAGGCTGTTGGAAGCAGACAGCCAAGCCCCTATAATCTCCGTTTACCACCTCAGCGGACTTGTGGTTCGTACATGGCATGACCAAATTTGTCTTCGTCACCGGCGGTGTGGTGTCTTCCCTGGGCAAGGGAATCGCCTCAGCCTCCTTAGCTGCGATCCTCGAATCACGAGGCCTCAAAGTCACTCTCATCAAGCTCGATCCTTACATCAATGTGGATCCGGGAACGATGTCTCCGCTCCAGCATGGCGAGGTTTTTGTGACCGAAGACGGCGCAGAAACCGACCTCGATCTGGGCCATTACGAGCGTTTCATCGAAACGCGGATGCGCAAAGCGAACAACTTCACCACCGGCCAGATCTACCAGAGCGTGCTTGACAAGGAACGCCGCGGCGATTACCTCGGCAAGACGGTGCAGGTGATTCCGCACATCACCAACGAAATCCAGGAGTTCATCAAGCGCGGTGCGCGCTATGACACGCCTGACGCGGTCGATGTGGCGATTGTCGAAATCGGCGGCACCGTCGGCGACATCGAATCCCTGCCCTTCCTGGAAGCCGTGCGCCAGATGAGCCTGCGCATGGGGCCCAACAACAGCGCTTTCGTGCATCTGAGCTACGTGCCCTGGATTGCCGCTGCGGGCGAGCTCAAGACCAAGCCAACCCAGCACACCGCCAAGCAATTGCGCGAAATCGGCATCCAGGCCGACGTGCTGCTGTGCCGCGCCGACCGCCGCATTCCCGAAGAAGAGCGCGCCAAAATCTCCATGTTTTCCAACGTCCCCGAGTGGGGGGTCATCTCCATGTGGGACGTGGACACGATTTACAAGGTGCCCCGCATGCTGCACGAGCAGGGGCTCGACGGCCTGATCTGCGACAAGCTGCGCCTGAACACGCCGCCGGCCAACCTCAAGCGCTGGGACGACCTGGTGTTCGAGACCGAACACCCCCAGACCGAGGTCAACATTGCCATGGTCGGCAAGTATGTGGACCTGAGCGACAGCTACAAGTCGCTCAACGAAGCCTTGCGCCACGCCGGCATGAAGAACCATGCAAGGGTAGCGATCACTTACCTGGACTCCGAAACCCTCACCCCCGATACCGTCTCTTGCCTGGCGCAGTTCGACGGCATCCTGGTGCCCGGCGGCTTTGGTGTGCGTGGCGTGGAAGGCAAAATCTGCGCTGCCCGCTTCGCCCGTGAAAACAAGATTCCCTACCTCGGCATCTGCCTGGGCATGCAGGTCGCCACGATCGAGTTCGCACGCCACGTCGCCGGTCTCAAGGACGCCCACAGCACCGAATTCGACCCGGCAACAAAGCATCCGGTGATTGCCCTCATCACCGAGTGGAAAGACGCCGACGGCACCATCAAGACGCGCGACGCCAAGTCCGACCTGGGCGGCACCATGCGCCTGGGCGCACAGAGCTCCGACGTGGCCAAGAACAGCCTGGCGCACAAGATTTACGGCGATGTCGTGACAGAACGCCACCGCCATCGCTACGAAGCCAACGTCAATTATCTCGACACGCTGCGCAAATCGGGCCTGGTCATTTCTGCGCTGACGCAGCGTGAGCACCTGACCGAGATAGTCGAGCTGCCTCAGAGCGTTCACCCCTGGTTCATCGGCGTGCAGTTTCACCCTGAATTCAAATCGACTCCTTGGGATGGTCATCCGCTGTTCAATGCCTACATCGCCGCCACGCTGGAACAGCGCAGCGCGATGAGCCTGGCGCAACAACCGGAAACCGCGAAACCCCTCAAAGTAGTGGCATCGACATGAAACTCTGCGGATTCGACATCGGGCTGGACCAGCCCTTATTCCTGATTGCCGGCCCCTGCGTGGTGGAGTCCGAACAGCTGCAGATGGACACCGCTGGCACACTCAAGGAAATCACCGCGTCGCTGGGAATTCCCTTCATTTTCAAGTCCAGCTACGACAAGGCCAACCGCTCCAGCGGCACGAGCTTTCGCGGCCCGGGCATGGAAAAAGGGCTTGAAATCCTGGCCAAGGTCAAGCGCGAGCTGAACGTCCCCATCCTGACCGATGTGCATTCCGAAGCCGAGATCGCCGCCGTCGCCGCCGTGGTCGATGTGCTGCAGACGCCGGCTTTCCTGTGCCGCCAGACCGACTTCATCCATGCGGTGGCGCAGTCGGGCCGGCCGGTCAACATCAAGAAGGGCCAGTTCCTGGCGCCCGGCGACATGAAGAATGTCATCGACAAGGCCAGAGCCGCAGCGCGTGAAAAAGGCCTCAACGAAGACCGCTTCATGGCCTGCGAGCGCGGTGCCAGCTTTGGCTACAACAACCTGGTGTCCGACATGCGCAGCCTGGCCATCATGCGCGAGACGCGTGCGCCGGTGGTGTTCGACGCGACGCACTCGGTGCAGCTGCCCGGCGGCATGGGCACCAGCAGCGGCGGCCAGCGCGAGATGGTGCCGGTGCTGGCCCGCGCCGCCGTGGCCGTCGGCATTGCCGGATTGTTCATGGAAACCCATCCCGACCCAGCCAACGCGATGAGCGACGGCCCGAACGCCGTACCCCTCAAGCACATGAAAGCCTTGCTGGAAACCCTGCTGGAGCTGGACCGGGTGACCAAAAAGAACGGCTATCTGGAAAACAGCTTCTCGGCCTGAGCCCGTGCGCGTAGCGGTTACGTACCCCGAACAATCGGCAGCACACCGCCCGCGCAGCCCAAAGCCATGCAAAAATCTGCTGTTGAGGCCCTGGCCCCTAGCCACGTCCGATTTTTATTTACCAAGGAAGACAAAAAATGAGTGCAATTGTTGATATCGTTGGCCGCGAAATTCTGGACAGCCGTGGCAACCCCACCGTCGAATGCGACGTGCTGCTCGAATCCGGCGTCATGGGCCGGGCTGCCGTGCCTTCAGGCGCTTCCACCGGCTCGCGCGAGGCCATCGAACTGCGCGACGGCGACAAGTCACGCTACCTCGGCAAGGGCGTGCTCAAGGCAGTCGGCTATATCAACAACGAAATCTCCGAAGCCGTTCTCGGCCTGGACGCGAGCGAGCAGGCTTTCCTGGACCGCACCCTGATCGAGCTGGACGGCACCGAGAACAAATCGCGCCTGGGCGCTAACGCCATGCTGGCCGTTTCCATGGCCGTGGCCAGAGCTGCCGCCGAAGAAGCAGGCCTGCCGCTGTACCGCTACTTTGGCGGCATGGCTGCGGTGCAAATGCCCGTGCCCATGATGAACGTCATCAACGGCGGCGAGCACGCCAACAACAATCTCGACCTGCAAGAGCTGATGATCATCCCGCTGGGCGCACCGAGCTTTCGCGAAGCCCTGCGCTACGGCGCCGAGGTGTTCCACGCGCTGAAGAAAATCCTGCACGACAGGGGTATCAGCACCGCCGTCGGCGACGAAGGCGGCTTTGCGCCCAACGTGCCCAACCACGAAGCGGCGATCCAGATGATTCTGGAAGCCATCGACAAGGCCGGTTTTGTCGCTGGCGAGCAGATCGCCCTGGGCCTCGATTGCGCGGCGTCCGAGTTCTACAAGGACGGCAAGTACGAATTGGCCGGTGAAGGCCTGAGCCTGACGGCGCAGGAATGGACCGACATGCTGGCCACCTGGGTCGATAAATACCCCATCATCAGCATCGAGGACGGCATGGCCGAAGGCGACTGGGACGGCTGGAAAATCCTGACCGACCGCCTGGGCAAGAATGTCCAGATCGTCGGTGATGACCTGTTCGTCACCAATACCAAAATCCTCAAGGAAGGCATCGACAAGGGCATTGCCAATTCGATCCTGATCAAGATCAACCAGATCGGTACCCTGACCGAGACCTTCGCCGCGATTGAAATGG
>JBDSZF010000089.1:0-8143 GCA_039925285.1 Polaromonas sp. | reverse complement strand
GGCGTGCCAGTGTTTGCCTACGGCAACTTCATCACCGTGGCCGTCAATTTTGCCATCCTGGCTTTCATCATTTTCCTGATGATCAAGCAGGTCAACCGCTTGAAAAAGTCGCAGCCCGCTCCTGCAGCAGCTGCGGCGGAAGAGGTGGTGCTGCTGCGTGAAATTCGTGACAGCCTGAAAAGATAAGCCCTGCTACGCCGCCAGGCGGCGCGCCATGCGGATGGCAGCCAGCAGGCTGGAGGCATCAGCCTGACCGGTGCCGGGAATATCGAAAGCAGTGCCATGGTCCGGGCTGGTGCGCACCAGCGGCAGGCCGAGCGTGACGTTGACGCCCTGCTCCACGCCGAGGTATTTGACCGGGATCAGTCCCTGGTCATGGTACATCGCGACCACCACGTCGAACTCGCCGGCTTTGCCGGGTGCGTTGCGCGCCCGCATGAAGACAGTGTCCGGAGCAAAAGGACCCTGCACATCCAGGCCTTCGGCCCGGGCAGCGGCAATGGCCGGCGCAATAATCGCCTGCTCTTCGCTGCCAAACAGACCGCCCTCCCCTGCATGGGGATTGAGGCCCGCAACGGCAATGCGCGGCGGTCGGCCCAGGCTGGCACTCACGGCGCCATGCGTGATGCGCAGGGTCTGCAGCACGTTGTCAAAGGTTACGGCTTCTATCGCCTGGCGCAGCGACATATGGATGCTCACCAGCACGGTTTTCAGTTCGTCATTGGCCAGCATCATGCGTACCGGCACTTCGCTCACCGGCTTGCCTAGATGCGCCGCAGCTTGCGCCTGCAGCATCTCGGTGTGGCCCGGGAAATGCGCGATCAAGCCGCCCGCGGCGGCCAGCGCTTCCTTGTGAATCGGTGCAGTGACCATCGCTGCGGCCTCGCCCGCAAGAACGGCATGCGCGGCCCAGACAATACATTGAGCCGCCGCTCTTCCCGCCAGATCGCTGATCTGCCCATAAGGGACAAGCGCAGGTAGCTCACATTTTTGCAGCACACCGATACAGTTCGGCGGCACGGATGCCGCTTCAGCCAGCGAATCGAGTTGCGCCACCGGCAGTGCCAGCACGCCGGATTTAACGGCTGTCAGCGCGGCGGCGCGGCGCAGCGTGGCCACGTCACCGACGACAACGCAGCCCGCCAGGTCGGCTGGCGAATCACGAAACGCCTTGGCGATGATTTCGGGGCCGATGCCGGCGGCATCGCCCATGGTGATGAGGAGGGGTTTGCCCATGGTCGTCATGCGGGGTTGTCAATATCGATGAACTGGTGCTGCAGGCCGAATTGCGCCGCCACATGCGCCGCCACGGCGGGCGCACCATAACGTTCCGAGGCATGGTGACCGCAGGCGATGAAAGCCACGCCCATCTCGCGCGCATAGTGGGCTTGCGGCTCGGAAATCTCGCCGGTGATGAAGGCATCGGCGCCAGCGGCAATCGCGGCCTCAAAATAGCCTTGCGCTCCGCCGCTGCACCACGCCATCTTTTTAATAGCTGACTGTAGGGGTCCCACCGTCACCACAGAGCGATTCAATGCAGCTGCAAGGTGTTCGGCCAACGCACTGGCGCTGGCAAAGCTTGCGCCATCGGCTCGCCCGCCCAGAAACCCAAGGTCCTGGTCGCCGAAGCGTGCGCTGGCTGTCAAGCCCAGTTGCAGGCCAAGCTGGGCATTGTTTCCCAGTTCAGGGTGCGCGTCCAGCGGCAGGTGGTAGGCGAACAGGTTGATGTCGTGGGCCAGCAGCAGCGCCAGGCGCTGCTTCATCCAGCCGGTGACACAACCCTCCTGGCCACGCCAGAACAGGCCGTGATGCACAAAAATGGCATCGGCCTGGGCGTCAATCGCAGCTTCAATCAGCGCCTTGCTGGCCGTGACGCCCGAAACAATGCTTCGAATCTGCACTCGCCCCTCGACCTGCAGACCATTGGGGCCGTAGTCCTTGAAGCGCGCGGGCTGTAACAGCGCATCAAACGCCTGCAGCAAATCCTGTCTCGTTGTGATACTCATACCAGGATTGTCTCAGGCAAGCGCTACACATCAGTTTTTTTGGTTTTTCCCGGATTCACAGCCTCTCAGGGCGCTCCGTCCTGCGCAGAGGTCGCCGGCATAAAGCACAATACGCCTTCAGCGTCTGCTCACGGGCTGCGCCGCAGCTATCAGCTTTCATTTCACGTCTGCCAACCCTTTTTTTGATCCATGAAGCGCACCTGGCTCCTGTTTTCCCAGACTGTCACCATTTTGGTGGCGGCTTATTTTGTGGTGGCTACGCTCCAGCCGCAGTGGTTGAATAAACGGACTCCTGTGGGCGGGGTTTCGGTGATCGAGGCGCCAAGCAACAGCGTGCCGCGCGTCGCCGGTTCAACCAGCCCGGTCGGCAGTTTCGCCGCGGCTGCAAAAACAGCTTCAGCGACCGTCGTGAGCATCAACACCAGCAAGGCCGCGGTCAAGAATCCGCAAATGAACGACCCGTGGTTCCGGTTCTTCTTTGGCGACCAGAACCCGGGTGAAGCCCAAGTCGGCCTGGGCAGCGGCGTGATTGTGAGCAGCAGCGGCTACATCCTGACCAACAACCATGTCGTCGAAGGCGCGGACGAAATCGAAGTCATCCTGAACGACACCCGCAAGGCCAGGGCTCAGGTCATTGGTACCGATCCCGACACCGACCTGGCGATCCTCAAGATCGATCTGGACAAGCTGCCCGTGATCGTGCTGGGCAACTCGGACGAGTTGCAGGTGGGCGACCCGGTGCTGGCCATCGGCAACCCGTTTGGCGTCGGCCAGACTGTGACCGGCGGCATCGTGAGCGCGCTGGGGCGCAATCAGCTCGGCATCAACACTTTCGAGAATTTCATCCAGACCGATGCAGCCATCAACCCCGGCAACTCGGGCGGCGCGCTGGTCGATGTGAACGGCAACCTGCTGGGCATCAACACCGCGATCTACTCCCGCTCGGGCGGCTCCATGGGCATCGGCTTTGCCATTCCCGTCTCGACCGCCAAGCAGGTTCTGGAAGGCATCGTGAAGGATGGCCAGGTCACGCGCGGCTGGATTGGCGTGGAGCCGCAGGAACTCAATGCCGAACTGGTCGAAGCCTTCAAGCTCAAGCCGGAGGCGGCCAAGGCGGGCGGCGTCATCATCACCGGTGTGCTGCAAAACGGCCCGGCCGCGCAGGGCGGAATCCGGCCCGGCGATGTGATCACGGCCGTCAATGGCAAGCCGGTCGGCAATGTGAGCCAGCTGCTGACGGCAGTGGCCGCCCTCAAGCCCGGCACGCCCGCCCCGCTGACCGTGCTGCGAGGCAATGGCCCGGTTGAGATTGCGGTGACGCCCGGCAAACGCCAGCGGCCCAAGGCTCAGCGCTGAAGCAGGCCGCCCCGGGCTCCGTCAAGGGGATGGATGCTCAGGATTTGGCCGCTTCAGCGTCGGCATCAGGTGCCTTGGTGCTCTTGATGAACATCTGTGCGGCCAGGATACCGACCTCATACAGCCCGCCGACCACCATGAGCAGCATGATCATGGAGCCTGCATCGGGCGGCGTGACCAGCGCGGTGCCGATGGCCGCAATCACCCAAAAATAACCCCGGTACTGGCGCAACTGGGCCACGGTGAGTACCCCCATGCGGACCAGCAAAATGACCGCAATCGGCACTTCAAACGCCAGCCCGAATGCCAGAAACATGCCGAGCACGAAGTTGAGGTACTCCTCGATGTCAGGTGCGGCAGTGATTGATTTGGGGGCAAAGCTCTGGATGAACTTGAACACCTGGCCAAAGACAAAGTAATAACAGAACGCCACGCCAATAAAAAACAGCACAGTGCTGGAAATCACCAGCGGCATCACCAGTTTTTTCTCATGCGAATACAGGCCAGGGGCCACAAAGGCCCATACCTGGTAGAGCACCACCGGCAGCGCAATCATGAAGGCGGCCATGAAGAGAATCTTGACGGGTACGACGAACGGAGAAATGACGTTGGTGGCGATCAGGGTTGCGCCCTTGGGCAGGCTGGCGATCAGCGGTGCCGCCATCAGGTCATACAGTGCGCCTGCGCCGGGAAACAACGCCAGAACGACCGCTGCAATGCCAATCGCGATCACGGCCTTGATCATCCGGTCGCGCAGTTCCATCAGATGCTGCACAAAGGGTTGCTCGGTGCCCGCGAGTTCGTCGGGCTTGTCACTGCCGGGGGGAAGGGAGTCGCTCATGAAAGAAGTTTGCGCCGGGTAAATTGCGCCATCATGCGCGCAACGATTAATTCAGGAGGAGTGCTTCACGCCTTGCGGCTGGGCTGAGGACGAAAGCGTGCCACGCGGGCCGCGCCAGACTGGGCCTTGGTCCGCACGCCCGAACGGGCCTTGAACCATTGCGGCGTGGCACCGCGCTTGAGCCGCCAGTTCTTTTTCGGGTTCCGGTATTCAGGAAAAACCTCAAAACCAGGCAGTCCGTCAGAGGAGGCCGTTCCGGTGGTTTCAGCCCATGATTTTTCAAAATCGCTGGCACTGGTCTTGATCGAGTTTTCAACATCACGGGCCGCGTCCTCGACGCTGTCCTTCATTTTCTTGAACTCGTCCAGTTCCATGGAGCGGTTGACTTCCTGCTTCACGTCAGCCACGTAACGCTGCGCCTTGCCCAGCAGCGTACCGACGGTACGAGCCAGGCGTGGCAGCTTTTCAGGACCGATGACGATCAGGGCCACCGCGCCGATCAGGGCGATCTTGGAAATGCCGAGGTCAATCACGGAAGATCAGACGAAAAGGGATGCAGCACAGGCAAGCATGGTCGGCGAATCAGGGCTTTTGCCGGGCTTCGACGTCAATCGTGTTGCGGTCTGACTTGTCGGCCGCCTGGGCATTGGTGACCTGGCTCGCTGGAACGACCGGTTTTTCGTCAGCCGGCGACTGACCACCTTCTTTCATGCCGTCTTTGAAACCCTTGACGGCGCCACCGAGGTCACTGCCCATGTTCTTGAGCTTTTTGGTGCCAAACACCATCACCACGATCAACAGCACGATCAACCAGTGCCATATGGAAAATCCACCCATGTTTTACTCCTAATCTGAAATTGCCAAAATTGATATGTTTACAACAGGACTTGATTCTAAAGGCCCTGTGTGACAGCGCCTATGACCCTTCGAGCCTGCTGGATAGTGTGAGAGTCTGCTGCCATTGCAAGGGTTCCCTGATTTACCAGGGATCTGTCAGCCCTTGAGCCACGGCCGCGGGCCGCCAATGACGTGCATATGCAGGTGATGCACTTCCTGGCCGCCCTCTTGGCCGGTATTGATCACGGTGCGAAACCCGCCTGCCGGGTAAGGATTGCAGCCCTGCTCCAGCGCCAGCCGGGGCGCCAGCACCATCATGCGGCCCAGCAGCGCCGCATGCTCAGGCTGAACCTGCGCCATGGACGGAATATGCAGCTTGGGAATGATCAAAAAATGCACCGGCGCCCAGGGGTGGATGTCGTGAAATGCGAACAGTTCGTTGTCCTCATACACCTTGCGACTGGGAATGGCGCCGGTGGCGATCTTGCAGAAAATGCAGTTGTCTGGATGGCTCATGCCGCCTCCACCGAAAGGCCGGCATTCATTCGCATCATGCCTTTGACAATACGGTAAAGGAACCATATTGAAATCAGGCCCCATGCAATCCAGCCAGGAATGATAAAGAGCAGCCAGAGCCAGGAAGTCAGCAGGTACAAAATTCCGGCCCACACCACGGACCGAATCCGCCAGCTGAAATGCGAGGCTTGCCAGGTGTTGGCGGCATCGCCGCGCTTGACCAAGTCAATCACCAGCGCCACGACCAGCAGTGCGATGGAAACCTGGGCGCCGGGCAGCACGGCCGCCACCGCCACGACGAGGTGAAGCAGGTAGCTGACCCAGCCCCAGGTTTTGAGTCCTTCGTCCGGTTCTATGGTCACGATGTCATCGCGCATGGAGAACTCCCTTTATCAGTCGTTGGTGGCTTCACGCTGCTGCACCTTGCGCAGCGCCTTTTCCTCAATGCCGCTCGTGCCTTCGCGGCGCTCCAGTTCGGCCAGCACATCGGCAGGGCTCAGGTTGTAGTGGGCCAGCGCAATCAGGCTGTGAAACCACAAATCGGCGACCTCGCCGACCAGCTTGCCTTTCAACTCGGGCGTGGCGCCACCGTAGTCGATGTCTTTGGCCGCCATCACGGTTTCGGTAGCCTCTTCGCCGATTTTTTTCAGAAAGGCATCCGGGCCTTTGTGCAGCAGACGGGCGACATAGCTTTTTTCTGGATCGCCGCCGTTAGCGGATTTGCGGGTTTCAATGATTTGCGCCAGGCGCTCAAGGGTATCGTTAGAGGACATGGTAAATGTGTACAGGCTATTTATAGATGCTGGCGGGGTCTTTCAAGACCGGCTCGGTCGCGACCCACTGGCCGTCTTTGTAAAGGCTGAAAAAGCAGCTATGACGGCCGGTGTGACAAGCAATGCCGGGCTCGTGACCCAACTGCGTGACCTTGAGAAGGACCACGTCGTTGTCACAATCAAGCCGGATTTCATGCACAGTCTGCAGATGGCCGGACTCTTCGCCCTTGTGCCACAAGCGCCCGCGCGAACGGCTGAAATAAACCGCCTGGCCCAGCTCGGCGGTTTTTTGCAGCGCCTCGCGGTTCATCCAGGCAAACATCAGCACATCGCCGCTGGCGGCTTCCTGCGCAATTACGGGCACCAGGCCCTTGTCGTCCCAACGGACAGTTTCTAACCAATTCATGGGGCTATTGTCGGCGATTGCGACAGGCTGCCGCTGCACAGCCCGCACACTTTTTCAGCACCCGCCGAAAACTATGAAATCAATAGTGGCTCATGCCCATCCATCTTGCGCTGGAATCAAAAAGGCTTGAGATCAAAGACGGACCGGAATGCCGCGCGCAGCCATGTGCCGCTTGGCCTGCTCCACCGTGTATTCACCATAATGAAAAATGCTCGCTGCCAGCACCGCATCGGCGCCGCCGATCTGAATGCCGTCAGCCAGATGATCGAGGTTGCCAACGCCGCCCGAGGCAATCACCGGCACGCTGACCGCATCACTCACCGCACGCGTCAGCGCCAGGTCGAAGCCGGCCTTGGTGCCGTCGCGGTCCATGCTGGTCAGCAGAATTTCGCCGGCGCCGCGCCGCGCCATTTCGGTGGCCCAGGCCACGGCATCGAGCCCGGTGTTCTTGCGGCCGCCGTGACTGTAAACATCCCACCCTGCGCCACGCGTTTTGGCGTCTTCTTCGCTGCGGCGCTTGGCATCAATCGCCACGACGATGCACTGGGCGCCGTATTTTGCCGAGGCGTCTTCAATCACCTGCGGATTGGCCAGCGCGGCCGAATTGAAACTGGTCTTGTCAGCGCCGGCATTGAGCAGCCTGCGCACATCCTCGACCGTACGCACCCCGCCGCCCACCGTGAGCGGAATGAACACCTGCGAGGCCACCGCCTCGATGATGTGCAGGATCAGGTCGCGCCCGTCGCTGGTGGCGGTGATGTCCAGGAAGGTCAGCTCGTCAGCGCCCTGCTCGTTGTAGCGGGCGGCAATCTCCACCGGGTCGCCGGCATCGCGCAGCTCGGTGAAATTGACTCCCTTGACGACCCGGCCGCCGGTCACGTCGAGGCAGGGAATGATGCGTTTAGCTAACATATGCCCCCACGGTCGCCCACTGCGTGTGGCTTCCTGCCCCCCCCGAGGGGCCGTTGCGCCTGCGGCCCCGGCTGGCATGCAGAGCCGCCCCGTGCGTCCATTGCGGCCCAGCGACAAAACCTGCTGCGCGTCACAACCGGGTTCATCCGTTCAACTCGTCAGCGCGCATTTGAGCCGCTTCAAAATCCAGATCGCCGCTGTAGATCGAGCGGCCGCAGATCACGCCCTGCACGCCTTCGTCCTCGACCTCGCACAGCGCGTCGATGTCGGCCATGTTGGACAGGCCTCCTGAAGCGATGACGGGAATCGTCAGCGCCTTGGCGAGCCTGACGGTGGCTTCAATGTTGATGCCGCTGAGCATGCCGTCGCGGCCGATGTCGGTGTAGATGATGGATTCGACGCCGTAATCCTGGAATTTCTTGCCCAGGTCCACCACTTCGTGACCGGTCAGCTTGCTCCAGCCGTCAGTGGCCACCTTGCCGTCTTTCGCATCGAG
>JBDSZF010000088.1:0-5989 GCA_039925285.1 Polaromonas sp. | reverse complement strand
CCAGCGACTACGACCGTGAAAAACTGCAAGAGCGCGTGGCCAAGCTGGCCGGCGGTGTTGCCGTGATCAAGGTTGGCGCTGCCACCGAAGTCGAAATGAAGGAAAAGAAAGCCCGCGTTGAAGACGCACTGCACGCTACCCGCGCTGCCGTGGAAGAAGGCATCGTGGCTGGCGGCGGCGTGGCTCTGCTGCGCGCCAAGCAAACCGCTGGCGCCATCAAGGGCGACAACGCTGACCAGGACGCCGGCATCAAGCTGGTGCTGCGCGCCATCGAAGCCCCGCTGCGCGAAATCGTTTACAACGCAGGCGGCGAAGCCTCTGTGGTGGTGAACGCCGTGCTGGCCGGCACCGGCAACTACGGCTTCAACGCCGCCAACGACACCTACGGCGACATGATCGAAATGGGTATCCTGGACCCCACGAAAGTGACCCGTACGGCTCTGCAAAACGCAGCGTCCGTCGCATCGCTGATGCTGACGACCGAAGCCATGGTCGCTGAGTCCGCCAAGGACGAAGCACCTGCCGGCGGCGGCATGGGCGGCGGCATGGGCGGCATGGGTGGCATGGGCGACATGGGCATGTAATAAAAATAGTGGGGACGGATGCCGGGCTTCCCGAAAAGCCCGGACGCAGACCCCACATTTTTTGCGGCCTCACGCAAAAAAAGGGCCGCAGTGCGCAAGCACTGCGGCCCTTTCTCATGGGCATGTCGTTTTCAGTTTTACCGCAGGCGCTGCAGCAATCCGGCCGTCGAGCCGTCAAGTCCTGAAAGATCGCCGCTTTGCAGGCGCGGCTCAATATCCCTGGCCAATATCTTGCCCAGTTCCACACCCCACTGGTCAAAACTGTTGATGCCCCAGATCGCGCCGCTGACAAACACGCGGTGCTCCTGCAGCGCAATCAGCGCGCCCAGGCTGGCGGGCGTGAGCCGCTCCAGCAGCAAAAAGGTGCTGGGGCGATTGCCCGGGAAATGCTGGTGACCGCCCGCATCGCTTTTGCCGGCCATCAATGCCTGGGCCTGCGCCAGCGCATTCGCCAGCAGCTTGGCGTGATGGCCGGGCAGGTCATGCGGCGCATGCGCGGCCCGCTTCACCGCCACGAATTCCACCGGAACGATCGACGTGCCCTGGTGCAGCATCTGGAAATAGGCATGCTGGCCATTGGTGCCGGGTTCGCCCCAGAGCACCGGCGACGTCTCGAAGGGCAGGCGCTGGCCGTCCCTGTCCACCCGCTTGCCGTTGCTTTCCATCTCCAGCTGCTGCAGATAAGCCGGCCATCGACGCAGGGCGCTGCTGTAGGGCGCGATGCTGCGGCTGGTGAAACCGTGGAAATTGCGATACCAGACATCGAGCAGACCCAGGCGCACCGGCAGGTTATGTTCCAGCGCCGTGCTGCGAAAATGCTCGTCCATCGCATGCGCGCCGGCCAGAAATTCGCGAAAACCCGCCGGGCCAATCGCCATCGCAATCGGCAGACCGATGGCCGACCACAGCGAATAGCGCCCGCCCACCCAGTCCCAGAAGCCGAAAGTGGTGGTGATGCCAAATTCATTCGCCGCCGCCACATGGGTCGTCAGCGCCGCGAAATGCCGTCCAATGTCCTGCCCCCCCTGCGCCTCAAACCAAGCCTTGGCCGAATGCGCATTGGTGATGGTTTCGTTGGTGGTGAAGGTCTTGGAGGCAATCAGGAACAGCGTGCTTTCGGGTTTCAGCCTGTTGAGGATGCCAGCCAGTTCATCGCCATCAATGTTCGATACAAAGTGAAAGCGTTTTCCCACCGTGGCAAACTCAGCCAGCGCCAGCACCGCCATCTGCGGCCCCAGGTCCGAGCCGCCGATGCCGATGTTGACGATATCGGTGATGGCCGCATCATTGCGCACCTGCTCCGCATAGGCCAGCATGGCGTCCAGCGTGGCATGAACCTTGGCCAGCTCGGTGCCCAGATGAGCTGCGTTCTTGATAGCTGATGGCACAGGTGCTTGCTGACCCGGAGGCGGATTTCGCAATAAAAAGTGCATCACGGCACGCTGCTCGGTGCTGTTGATCAGTTCCCCGGCAAACATCGCATCGCGGTACGGCTCCAGATCGCATTGCCGCGCCAGCGCCAGGAGCAGCGCCTGGCTGCCGGCGTCGATCAAATTCTTGGACAGGTCGGCAAAAACATGAGGCGCGTCCTGGCTGAAATTTTCAAAGCGCTGAGCGTCCTGCACGAATGCTTCACGCAGATCGAAACGCTTGCCGCCCGCGTCAAAGTGGGCCTGCAGCGCCGCCCACGCCGGCGTCTGGTCGCATCGCAATCGATTCATGGAAGATTCCCTTATACCGCCAGCATCAGTTGTTCCAGCTTGATCGCATCGGCAGCAAAAGCGCGAATGCCTTCGGCCAGCTTTTCGGTCGCCATCGCGTCTTCATTGAGCGCGTAACGAAAGCCGGCTTCGTCAAAACTGATCGCCGGCAAGTCCAGCGCTGCTGCCGCGCCGGCATCCAGTGCGCGCGCCAGGGGCGCATCGCTGGCGGCCAGCTGGGCCAGCAACTCCGGGCTGATGGTCAGCAGGTCGCAACCGGCCAGCGCCGTGATCTGGCCGACGTTGCGAAAACTCGCGCCCATGACTTCGGTCGCAATGCCAAAGTGCTTGTAATAGTTGTAGATTTCGCGTACTGACTTCACGCCCGGGTCATTGGCGCCCGCGTTGGCCGCTTCATCCCAGCTGCTGCCGGCCGACTTTTTGTACCAGTCGTAAATCCGGCCCACGAAGGGCGAAATCAGCTGGACTTTGGCCTGCCCGCAGGCCACCGCCTGGCAGAACGAAAACAGCAGCGTCAGGTTGGTATGGATGCCGCGCTGCTCGAGCTGCCTGGCCGCCTGGATGCCTTCCCAGGTCGCCGCTACCTTGATCAGCACCCGGTCGATATGAATGCCTTCTGCCTGGTAAAGCTCGATCAGGCGCTCGCCGCGCGTCACCGTGGCGCTGCTGTCAAAGCTCAGGCGGGCATCGACTTCGGTCGATACGCGGCCGGGAATAATGGACAGGATTTCGCAGCCAAAGCGTACCAGCAGCCGGTCCATGGTTTCGTCCAGCGTCCGCCCCTTGAAACGGCTCACCGTGTCTAGCAGCAGCGGCTGGTAATCGGCTTTTTGCACCGCCTTGAGGATCAGCGAAGGATTGGTGGTGGCATCGTGCGGCTTGAACTGGGCCAGCTGGTTGAAGTCGCCGCTATCGGCCACCACGGTCGTGAATTTTTTCAGAGCGTCAAGTTGTGTCATGGGCTTAGGTAGCGCCAGGCAAAGGCGCAAAGTGGAATCAAGGGCCGGCTGAAACCTGCCGTGTCAACACAGTGTTCACAGCAATTCTCCGGGTACGGTTACCATTATGCCCATAGAATATGAAACTTTATTACCGAGACAAATTCTTGCCATGAGCTTTGACCTCATCCTGTTTGGCGGCACCGGCGATCTGGCATGGCGGAAAATCATGCCGGCGCTGTTCCAGGCTTTTCGTCACGGATCACTGCCGGCGGACGGCCGCATTGTGGGTGTGGCGCGCGACGATTTGTCGGACGAGCAATACCGCACGCTCATCAAGTCACGCTTTGACAGCGTCGCTCTGGCCAAGCGGCCCAATGAAGAGGAGTTCTCGCGCTTTGCCCGGATGCTCGGCTATCTGCGCATGGACCTGTCCAACCCGGCCGACTATGCGCAGCTGGCATCGCGCTTGCAGCAGCGGCCCGCCGATGTGGTGGTGATGTATGTGGCCACGGCGCCCGGCCTGTTCACCACCGTCTGCGAACAGATCGCCGTTGCCGGGCTGAACGGCCCGCAAACCCGCGTGGTGCTTGAAAAGCCGCTGGGCCATGATCTGGCCTCGAACCGCGCCATCAATGCATCCGTTCGCAGCGTCCTCACGGAGCAGCAGATTTTCCGCATCGACCACTACCTCGGCAAACCTTCGGTCCAAAACCTGTTTGCCCTGCGCTTTGGCAATTCGCTGTTTGAGCCACTCTGGCGGCGCGAACACATCGCCAACATCCAGATCACCATTGCCGAAGAGCTGGGCGTGGAAAAGCGCGGCGCGTTTTACGACAGCACCGGCGCACTGCGCGACATGGTGCAAAACCATGCGCTGCAACTGCTGTGCGCCGTGGCCATGGAGCCGCCCATCAATTCGCATGCCGATGCCATTCGCGACGAAAAGCTCAAGGTCTTGCGCTCGCTCAAGCCCTGGACGCCCGAAACCCTGAGCCAGCATGTCATTCGCGGCCAGTATGCGGCCGGCACCATGGATGGCGAGGCCGTTCCCGCTTACCGCAATGAACCGGGCGTGAACCCGGACAGCCGCACCGAAACCTTTGTCGCCCTGCGCGCCGAGATTGCCAACTGGCGCTGGGCCGGCGTGCCGTTTTACATCCGTACCGGCAAGCGGCTGGCCCGCCGTGACGCGCACATCGAGGTGAACTTTCGCCCCGCGCCCCACGCGATTTTCAATTCGCCGCAGGACTGCAACGCAGGCAACCGGCTGGTGATTGACCTGCAGCCTCGGGACGGCCTGGAACTGCACTTGCTGGCGCAAGGCGCCGACCAGCGCCAACGCCGCGGCACCCCCACGCTGGAGCCGGTGCAGCTCGACCTTGATTTTGACAAGCGTTTTGGCACCGAGCGCGTCGGCGCCTACGAGCGGCTGCTGCTCGATGTGATTGACGGACGGCTCAACCTGTTTGTGCGCAGCGACGAGCAGGAGGAAGCCTGGCACTGGGTCGAGCCGATCCTGGACCGCTGGAGCCACGACACGGCCCCTCCCCGCCCCTATGCGTCAGGCACCTGGGGGCCCAGCGCTTCGAGCGCCATGATTGCCAAAGATGGCTACTGCTGGAGCGAAGAGAGCTAAATGCTGGACCGAATCAAAGCCTCCCTGCCCTCGCTGGCCCCGGCCGAACAGCGCGTGGCCCGCCTGGTGCTGGCCGACCCGCGCGCCTTTGCCAGCCTGCCGATCACCGAGCTGGCCTACCGCTCGCATGTCAGCAAACCCACGGTGGTGCGGTTTTGCCGCAGCGTCGGTTACGACGGTCTGTCGGACTTCAAGCTCAAGCTGGCCGGCAGCGTGAGCGAAGGCGTTCCCTTCATTCACCGCAGCGTCGATGTGGACGACAAGACCGGCGACGTGCTGGTCAAGGTGATTGACAACACCGTCGCGGCATTTTTAAAGTACCGCAACGACGCCAGCCCGCTGGCGATTGAAAAGGCCACGCTGGCGCTGCTGGCGGCCTACCACTCCGGCAAGCGCATCGAATTTTTCGGCGCGGGCAACTCCGGCATCGTGGCGCAGGACGCACAGCATAAATTTTTCAGGCTGGGCATCAACTGCATTGCCTACAGCGACGGCCACATGCAGGTCATGAGCGCCTCGCTGCTCGGGCCGGGCGACTGCGTGGTGGTGATTTCCAATTCGGGCCGCACCCGCGACCTGATGGACGCCTGCGACATTGCCCGCAAAAACGGCGCGACCACCATCGTGATCACCGCCACTGGTTCGCCGCTGGCCGCTGCCGGCCACCTTCATCTGGCCGCCGACCATCCCGAAGGCTATGACCGCTACAGCCCGATGGTGTCGCGGCTGCTGCACCTGATGATCATCGACATTCTGGCCACCTGCCTGGCGCTGCGCATAGGCCCCAAGCTGCAGCCGCTACTCAAGGAAATGAAGAACAACCTGCGCAACAAACGCTACGCCTGAATTGCGGCAAGGAAGCGAGGGATCTTTTCTTGCTCCTTCCCCCTTTGGGGGAAGGAGCAAGTCAGCAAGTCCTTGGAAATGTGTGCATACGCTAGCCAAAGGGGGGAAGGAGCCATACAAGCACAAATAATGCCTTTTTCGCACTACCCATCAACGCATGCAGCTACTATTTTTATAGCAGTTTTCTGTTTTTCAGATCAAGGGCATCGAGCGTTCGACAATCCCGGCAAACAGCGCTGCCCCCAGCGGCAACACGCTGTC
>JBDSZF010000087.1:0-12524 GCA_039925285.1 Polaromonas sp. | reverse complement strand
AACAGGACAGTGAAACGACTTAGCGCCGATGATAGTGCGGATTCCCGTGTGAAAGTAGGTCATCGTCAGGCTCTTATAGCCCGAGACAAGCCCAGCTGATCTACCGATCCGCTGGGCTTTTTCTTTTGGGAATCGATTTTTTAACTTCTGCCATTCACCTTAATCTTAAGTGGCAGTATCCTATTGGTTGTACAGAACTTTATAGTTACAGATCTGTCCTTTATTTCCTCAATAAATGATTCCCGCTCTTTCTCCCAGAGGTATTTGGGACGATATTGTTATCGGTTCGCGAAAATCCGTCTCTAGAGCGGAATCACCCTGACCAGCAAGAACTTCAAGGAAACAAATACGAGGTACATGGGGGAGTGCGGGCTGTTGCCAGTCAGGGCGATTCTGCTCTAGTACACAATATCACTAATTGGGTGATGATGAATTTCAGCGTCAATGTTCTTTTGGCTGCAGGTGCTTCACCCATGATGTCCCATGCGCATGAGGAAGTGTCCGATATGGTCGGTATCGCTGAAGCGCTTGTGCTGAATATCGGAACACTTGATCCCTATTGGGTTGAGCGCATGAAGCTTGCACGGGCGGTGGCGACGCCGCAGGGCTTACCTACGCTGCTTGGCTATGTCACCGTTAAATGTGGAAATCTCCGACTCCATAGGAGGAGCGATGATTTTTTCCCCTATGGTGGGCTGAATATCCACAACTAACGGTGACATAGCCACGCTGCTGGATCCTGTGGGTGCGGCAGTGCAGGGAGGCGCCAATTGCGTGAGAAGAACTTGGGCCGCCGCGAGTTTCTGGCGCAAGCCCTGATGCTGAAAAAGCTGCTCGCACCGCACGGTGTGCCGCTGCTGATTAATGACTGGATTGACATTGCACTTGCCTGTGGTGCTGAAGGGGTACATCTGGGCCAAAGCGATTTTCCTGTTGAAAACGCGCGCAGGCTGTTGCCGTCCGAAGCTTTCATCGGCTGCTCGGTCGAGTCCATGTCTGAAGTGCGTCAAAGCGCCACGATGCAGGTGGATTACCTTGGTGTGAGCCCCATTTTAGCCACGCCTACCAAAACTGATACCAAGAATGTAGGCTATGTCACCGTTAAATGTGGAAATCTCCGACTCCATAGGAGGAGCGATGATTTTTTCCCCTATGGTGGGCTGAATATCCACAACTAACGGTGACATAGCCAGAATGTATGGGGTCTTGACGGGCTGACTGGGGTGCGAGAGGCTACCTGTCTGCCCTTGATCGCCATTGGCGGTATTTATATTGGAAATGCACGCGACGTGCTGCGTGCAGGCGCTGATAGCCTGGCTATAGTGAGTTCGCTGTGCTCGCAGACGATCCGTATGCCGCTGCTGTACGCCTGAGGATGGTGTGCGATGAAGAATTAAAAGCACGAAAATCGATCAAATGACCAACGAATCTCCTGAATTTCCCCTTGCGTTTGAATATCCGCGCCTGCTTTCCATCGCAGGTTCAGACAGTGGCGGTGGTGCCGGAATTCAGGCAGACCTGAAAACCTTTTCGGCGCTGGGTTGCTATGGCATGACGGCCATCACTGCCCTGACTGCCCAAAATACGCTGGGCGTGCGTGCCATTCATGGCATTCCACCCCAAATGCTCCGCGATCAGATCGATGCTGTGCTTGAAGACATCGGTGCGCATGCCGTCAAGATTGGCATGCTGCATGCGCCTGAGATTGTGCTCACGGTGGCCGAGGCGATCGACCGTCACGCCTTGCAAAAAGTAGTGCTTGATCCCGTCATGGTGGCTACCAGCGGTACTCTGCTTATCGACAACCCGGCAATCGTGGTCCTGGTGCGAGAGCTGTTTCCCCGGGCGCTTGTGGTTACACCCAATCTGGACGAGGCGGCGTTGCTGGTCGGCAGGCCGTTGGGTAGCGAGAGCGATATGGAAGCGGCTGCGCAGGAGTTGCTGCTCATGGGCGCACACGCCGTATTGCTTAAGGGCGGCCATTTAGCGGGCGATCTGGTATGTGATCTGCTGCTGACTGAAAATGGCGTGGCGCACTGGATGCGGGCTCCGCGCATCCACACCGTCAATACCCATGGCACCGGCTGCACACTGTCATCAGCCATTGCCGCCAACCTTGCATTGGGCATGAATTTGCTGGAAGCCGTGGAGGAGGCGCGTGTCTATGTGCGCGCCGGACTGGAAGCGGGCTCAAAAGTGCGAACCGGCGCTGGCAACGGGCCGCTGAACCACGGCCATTCTCCGCACATCATGCGCCTTAAACCGCTGCGCTGACAGCTGAATTTTTGAAGGATTTGCGGGTAATCCGCGCCAGCACAAAAGTCACTACCAGCGTCGGCAGAGGCGCGCCCCATTGAGGAGCCAATTGTGCGCACAGGTGTCAAACTGCTGCCATATGTGGAATGCATCAGGCCGGTGCTCGACAGGCCGCTGTCGCAGCGGATCTTGGCGGTCCAGGCCAGCAAGCCAGCGCCCAGTACCGAGCCGCAGACGATAACCGTCAGCGCCGCTTGAGTTCCGAGCGCTGGAACGAGGCAAGCACCGATCTGCATCACGAGCAGACCCACGCCCAAACTGGGCCAGAGTGTAGCAGGATCGCATCAGCCGAAAGACGCTCGCCTGCAGTCAAGGGGTGAGCGCGGTATTGCCAGCGGTAGAAGAGGGCCCAGCGGAGGTCATCAAAAGTTTCCTTTTTCGATGGGGCTGGCCTGAAAGACCTGAAAAAAGCCCGCATCAACGCGGGCTTTTGGCGCATGGCTTAAATCCGTTCAGTCAAAAACTGGCGACTCCACACCCAGCACCTTGTGCAGCTTGGGACTGGTGGTGGTGTATTGCAGGTGAATCTTCTTGTCCGGGAAAATGAACGGAGCAGCGCCAAACGCGGCCAGCGCGCATTCATGAAAGCCGCTCAAAATCAGTTTTTTCTTGCCAGGGTAGGTATTGATGTCGCCCACCGCAAAAATGCCTGGAATACTGGTGGAGAATTTTTCAGTATCCACCTTGAGTTGCTTGCGCTCAATGTCCAGACCCCAATGGGCAATTGGCCCCAGTTTGGGAGACAGGCCAAAGAACACCAGCAACACATCCATCGGAACCACGCGGGTCACGCCATCGGCGCCAGTCACCTTGGCGCCCGTCAGCTTGCCGTCTTTTTCATCGTAACCGGTGACCTGGCCGACGATGAACTGCATCTCGTAAGCGTCGCACAGCGCTCTCATTTTGGCCACGTTGGCAGGCGCGGCCTTGAAGCCGTCGCGGCGGTGAATCAGGATCACGCTTTCGGCCTTGTTCGGGCCTTCGGCGACAAAGTTCAAGGCCCAGTCCAGCGCGGAGTCCCCGCCGCCGACGATCAGCAGATTTTTGCCTGCAAAGTCAGCCGGATTCCTGACACGGTAAAAAAGCTGGCTGTTGTCAAATTTCTCCAGGCCATCGACCCGCAGCAGCTTGGGCTGGAAAGCGCCGACGCCGGCTGCAATAAAAATGGTCTTGGTCAGGAATTTCGTGCCCTTGGATGTTTCCACAAAGAAACGGCCATCTTCCTGCTTTTCCACCACGCTGACTTCCTGGCCCAGATGAAAAGTCGGGCCAAATGGCTCGATCTGCTTCATCAGGTTGTCGGTCAGTTCCTTGCCGGTGCAGACCGGAATCGCAGGAATGTCATAGATGGGTTTGTCAGGGTAGAGCTCAATCGGCTGACCACCAGGGTAGGCCAGCGAGTCAATCACATGGGCCTTGATTTCAAGCAAACCGAGTTCAAACACCTGGAACAGGCCGACAGGCCCGGCACCCACGATGACGGCATCGGTTTCGATGGGACCGTCATGCAGGGCTGCGGTGTTGATCACTTCTTGGTTCACTTGAGGGTCCATGATTTCTTGACTTGATTCTTTAAAGGTCGTGCCGGTCAGCGCACCAGTTCAGACAGCTTGTTGGTCTTGTCTTTCCATTCCTCGGCATCCGGCAAGGCTTCCTTGCGCTTGGTGATGCTTTTCCAGCCCGGCGCATGGGTCAGGTCGGCATTGATCTTGATGAAATGCAACTGATCAGAGGGCAGGTCTTCTTCGGCATAAATGGCGTTGACCGGGCATTCAGGAATGCACACGGCGCAGTCGATGCACTCGTCCGGATCAATCACCAGCATGTTCGGGCCTTCGCGGAAGCAGTCCACGGGGCAAACGTCCACGCAATCGGTGTATTTGCAGCGGATGCAGGAGTCGGAAACGACGTGTGTCATGGTGTTATTGGCTAGTCGGTGAAAACCCTAGATTTTAAGGCAATGCCTGCCAGGTCGATTTAACGAAACACATATCTTTGAAAATCAACGGATTACGAAGGTCGGGTGTCGAAAAATGCAGCTGCTTCAGCATTGCTTCAAAAAGGATTCAAAAGTTAAAGAAATACAGGTATTGCGCTTACAGGACCAGCGCGGCGCCAGAGGTCTTGTGCGAAGCAGTATCGACCAGCACCAGCGAGCCCAGAACGCGCGAACGCAGGTAGGGCAGGGTCACCAGAGGCTCCTGCAGGCTCAACTCGATATGGCCAATGGCATTGGGCGGCAGTTCGCTGGCGTCTTCCTCGGCCAGGGTGTTCACATCGAGCTTGTGCACGATGCGCTTGATCTTGGCCTTGACCCAGCGGTGGCCCTGCAGCGCCCAATAAACGCGTCCGGCCACCAGCGGCTCATCGTCCATCCAGGCGACGGTGACCGCCACTTCGCGCGAGGGCGTGAAGGTGTTGGGCGCCAGCAGCCAGTCGCCGCGCGACACATCGACTTCGCGGTCCAGCACGATGCCGGCGCTGTGTCCGGCTGCAATCGTCTTGGGCCGACGTGCGTAGTCCAGCACCTGGGCCACGACGGCGGTCTGGCCGCTGGGCAGAACGGTCACGCTCTGGCCGGGCTGCACCTCGCCGGTGGCGACGCGGCCCCAGAAAACGCGCCGGCCCTGCGAGGTGTCGGACGAGGCGGAAAATTTCTCAACCCACTGCACCGGGAAGGCAAACGCTTCGCAGGTTTCGGCGGGCGTGGCGGGCAGGTGTTCAAGCAGGTCCAGCAGCGACGGGCCTTCGTAGCCGCACCAGCCGGTTTTGGCGGCATCAACCACATTCCAGCCCTTGAGCGCAGACACCGGCACGATGGCCTTGATGGCGATTTTGGCCGCTTCGGCAAAGGCCGTCAACGCGGCGCTGATGTTGTTGAAGGCCAGCGCGGAGTCTTCCACCGCGTCGAGCTTGTTCACCGTGAACACGATCGAAGGCACACGCAGCAGATTTACCAGCAGTGAATGGCGGCGGGTCTGCTGCAGCAGTTCCATCGCCGGATTTTTCCAGTCCAGCTTGGTGGCATCGACCAGAACCACGGCGGCGTCGGCACTCGATGCCGCCGTCACCATGTTGCGGGTGTACTGCTCGTGGCCGGGCGCGTCGCCGATGATGAACTTGCGGTGCTCGGTGGCGAAGTAGCGGTAGGCCACGTCAATCGTGATGCCCTGCTCACGCTCGGCGCTCAGGCCGTCGGTCAGCAGCGCCAGATTGGTTTCGCCGCCGCGCTGAACGCCGGCCAGGTGGTCCTGCAGAACGGCCTTGCTGTCCACCAGCAGGCGGCCAATCAGCGTGCTCTTGCCGTCATCGACGGAGCCGCAGGTGATGAATTTCAGCGCGGCTTTCAGGTCGTTCTGGCCTGCGGCCTGGGCTTGGTCGGCTGTCAAATCAATCGTGCTCATCAGAAGTACCCGTCTTTCTTGCGCTTTTCCATCGAAGCGTCTGAGGTTTTGTCGTCCATGCGCGTGGAGCCGCGCTCGCTGACATCGGCGGCCAGCGTTTCAATCACGATTTCGGCAGCCGTGGCGGCCGGGCTGTCCACCGGGCAGGTGCAGGTGATGTCGCCCAGGGTACGGAAGCGCACCAGCTTTTCCACCACTTCTTCGCCTGCGCGGGGCGGCGTGAGTTCGGTGACTGGCACCAAAAGGCCCTTGCGCTCGACAATCTTGCGCGGGTGCGCGTAGTAGAGCGAAGGCAGCGCGATCTGCTCGCGCTCGATGTACTGCCACACGTCGAGTTCGGTCCAGTTGGAAATCGGGAACACGCGGAAATGTTCGCCGGGCTGCAGCCGCGTGTTGAACAGCGTCCAGAGCTCGGGGCGCTGGGCCTTGGGCTGCCACTGGCCGAAGCTGTCGCGGTGCGAAAAGATGCGCTCCTTGGCTCTAGCTTTTTCCTCGTCGCGGCGAGCGCCGCCGATCAACGCGTCAAAGCGGAATTCGTCGATCGCTTCGAGCAGCGTGACCGACTGGTGCGCATTGCGCGGTTCGTCCGGATGGACCAGGCGCACCGTGCCGCGCTTCATCGAGTCCTCGACATGGCGAATGATCAGCTCGGCGCCGAGTTCCTTGGCGCGCAGGTCGCGGAAATCGGTCACTTCGGGGAAGTTGTGGCCGGTGTCAATCATCAGCAGCGGATACGGAATGCGGCCAACGCCAAAGGCTTTTTCGGCGCACTTGAGCATCACCAGCGAATCCTTGCCGCCGGAAAACAGCAGCGCCGGGCGCTCAAAAGCGGCGGCGACTTCGCGCAGGATGAAGATGGTTTCTTCTTCCAGCGCGTCGAGGTGGGCGTTGCTGAGCTTGGCCAGCAACTGGGATTCATCGTGTAAGCGGGCGTTCATGCTTGTATTTCTCGGATAGGGATGATGCTGGAAAGGGGTTCAAAAGCGGCGGGTTCCTGCGCTTCGTGCGTGCCGTCGGCAGCGACATGCAGGCCGCATTCCTTGGCGCTTTCGTTTTCCCACCACCAGCGGCCGGAGCGGAAATCCTCTCCCAGCGTCACGGCACGGGTGCAGGGCGCGCAGCCGATGCTGGGGAAGAACTGGTCATGCAGCGGGTTGTACGGAATGGCGTTGAGTGAGATGTAGTGCCAGATGTCGCCCTGGGTCCATTCGACCAGCGGGTTGATCTTGGCACGCTCTGGCTGCTGCTCGATGTCATGCACTTCAGCCCGGGCCGCAGACTGCTCGCGGCGCAGGCCGGTCAGCCAGCCCTTTTTGCCGGCCAGCGCGCGTTCCAGCGGCTCCATCTTGCGGATGTGGCAGCACTCCTTGCGCAAGGCCAGGCTCTTGTACATCGCCTCGCTGCCGTTGGCCTGCACAAAGGCAGAAGCGGCGTCCGCGTCAGGGCGATACACATCGACCTTGAACGGATAGCGCTCCTCGATGCGGCCAATCAGCGCCACGGTTTCGGCATGCAGCATGCCGGTATCGAGTACAAAGATGCTCACATCGAGGCCGGCTTCGTGCAGCAGATGGGTCACCACCATGTCCTCTGCGCCCAGGCTGGAGGCCTGGGTCAAGGGCGTATAGTCTGCTGCGGCTGATTTCAGCAGCGCCAGGCTGTGCGCGAGTTTTTGCGCAAAGTCAGGCGATGGCCGGGCGTAAAGGGAGATGGCGCTCATGGCTAATCCTTTCAGGCGCAGACTGCGGCTGAAGTGACGAAGTGAGGCTGGACGTCCACCGCATCGCCCTGGTAGCTGCCGACGCTGTAGCCGGGGTAAGCGGCCAGCACGCGCTGGGCAACGCCCAGATCCTGGTCGGCTCGCAGAACGGCGACATCAAAGCCGCTGCGCTCCATCTGCGCCAGCTGGTCCACCAGCACATCGCCGGTGGCTCGGATTTCGCCCTTGAAACCGAGCCGGCGGCGCAGCAAAAATGCCTGGCTGAAAGCGCGGCCATCGCTGAATTTCGGAAAGTTCAGGTCGATGCGGGTCACGCCGGCCAGGGACAACTCGCGCGGATCGGCATCATTCGCCAGTTCAATGACTTTGGGGTCTGTGGTTCCCGTGGGGTGGGCGGTAGAGGCTATCAGTTTCATGGTAGTTGTGTCCTTGGATGGCGCTTCAGGCGGCAGTGGCTTCGGCTTGTTCGCTGCGGGTGGCGTCGAAGCGCGCGCCATTGGCGGCTGCCTTGAACGGGTCTGCGCCGACGCGGCGCAGCGTTGCAATAAAGGTCTCGCGACCTTCGCGCTGCTGGCGGTAAGCTTGCAAAATGGCTTCGATCACTTCTGGCACTTCTGCTGCCGAGAACGCCGGGCCGACGGCCTTGCCGGCCTGCGCTAGACCTGACAGATTCGAGCCATCCGAGCCGCCCAGCGACACCTGATACCACTCCTTGCCGTCCTTGTCGACGCCCAGAATGCCGATATGGCCGCTGTGGTGGTGGCCGCAGGAGTTGATGCAGCCGCTGATGTGCAGGTCAATCTCGCCGATGTCGTGCAACTCGTCGAGGTCCTCGTAACGCTCGGTGATCGCTTCGGCAATCGGCAGCGAACGGGCGTTGGCCAGCGAGCAGAAATCGCCGCCGGGGCAGGCGATCATGTCGGTCAGCAGGTGAATGTTGGCCTTGGCAAAACCGGCCTGGCTGGCAGCGCGCCACAGCGCGGGCAGCGCATCGGCATGCACCCACGGCAGCAGCAGGTTTTGTTCATGGCTGACGCGCACTTCGCCGGCGCTGAAACGGTCGGCCAGGTCGGCAGCGATGCCGAGCTGATCGGCCGTGGCGTCGCCGGGGGCCTGGCCCAGGCGCTTGAACGACAAGGTCACCGCGCGTAGTTCGGGGTTCTGGTGCGGCGCCACGTTCTGCTGCAGCCAGCGGCTGAAAGCGGCTTGCTCGTCGGCGGTGATGGGATCGGCAGCCTGGGGCGCACTATTGAGCGCCGGAGCTACAAAGCAGGCCGCCACGCGCTCGTATTCGGCCTGCGTGATGGTGTGCGGGCCGCCGTCGTGCTCGATGATCTGCTGGTATTCGGCTTCCACGTCGTCGATGTATTTCTGACCCTCGGCCTTGACCAGAATCTTGATGCGGGCCTTGTAGATGTTGTCGCGGCGGCCGTAGCGGTTGTAGACGCGCACCACGGCTTCGAGGTAGTTCATGATCTGGTTCCAGGGCAGGAACTCGCGGATCACCGTGCCGATGATCGGCGTGCGGCCCATGCCGCCGCCCACCAGCACCTTGAAGCCCAGCTCGCCGGCCTCATTGCGCAGCAACTGCAGGCCCACGTCGTGCCAGCCGATGGCGGCGCGGTCTTCCCTGGCGCCGCTGATGGCAATCTTGAACTTGCGCGGTAAAAAGGCGAACTCGGGGTGCAGCGTGCTCCACTGGCGCATGATTTCGCCAAACGGGCGCGGGTCGGCAATCTCGTCCACCGCAATGCCGGCACGCTCGTCACTGGTGATGTTGCGGATGCAGTTGCCGCTGGTCTGGATGCCGTGCAGGTCCACGCTGCTCAGCAGGTCCATCACGTCGGCCGACTTGTCCAGCGAAATCCAGTTGTACTGAACGTTCTGGCGCGTCGTGAAGTGGGCATAGCCCTTGGTCAGCTTGGTATGCACCGAGCCGCCGCTCTTCAGCGGAATGGCTCCGAGCTTGTCCTGCGTGGCCTGGGCGCTTTCAATCAGGGCGGCATTGGGTTGGTCATAGTCGCGGGCGATGGTGGCGAGCACGCGCAACTGGGCGCTGGAGAGTTCGCCATAAGGCACGGCCACGCGCAGCATGGGCGCATAGCGCTGCACATACCAGCCATTTTGCAGGCGCAGGGGTTTGAATTCATCTTCGAGCAGCTGGCCGTTTTGCCAGCGGGTCAGCTGGTCACGGTACTGGCTGGCACGGGCTTTCACAAACTGGCGGTCAAATTCGGTGTATTGGTACATGGATGTTGAGGGTCGAATGAAAGTCGTTTTAAATTAGATGGAAATAAGCTTCACGCCGGCATAGGCCAGCAGCACGGACAACAGCGAGCGAATCACGCGCTCAGGCGTTTTGCGCATCAGGTGCGAACCCAGCCAGATACCCGGCAGCGATCCGGCCAGCAGCTTGAGCAGCAAAGGCCAGTCCACCGAACCGATGGACGCATGGCCCAGGCCGGCCACCAGCGTCAGCGGCACCGCATGGGCAATGTCGGCCGCCACAATGCGCGGCAGGGGAAGTGTAGGGTAAAGCAGCATCAGCACGATCACGCCAATGGCGCCGGCGCCGACCGATGTCAAGGTGACCAGCGTGCCAATGACCGCTCCAAACAGCACCGGCAGCGCCCAGTGGCGCGCGCGCGTGGCGTGGGCGATGTGTTCAGCGGCAATGTGCATCGGCGGCGCCTTGCCGTGCAAGACCTTGTAGAAAGTGGCGGTCGCCGTCAGCATCAGCGCCAGGCCCAATGTCGTGGTCATGACCGTCTGGGTTGCCGGATTCGCAGGGCCAAGGCGCTGCAGGAAATACAGCGTGACCAGTGCGGCCGGGATGCTTCCCAGCGCGGTTTGGCCGACAATCTTCCAGTCCACCACGCGGGCGCGTGCCAGGCTCACCGTGCCGCCCATCTTGGTGAAGGCGGCAAACAGCAGGTCGGTGCCGATGGCCAGGTGCGGCTTGACGCCGAAAACGAAGATCAGCAGCGGCGTCATCAGCGAGCCGCCGCCAACGCCGGTCAGCCCCACCACGACGCCGACGAAGAAGCCGGCAAATATGAAAGCGAAATCATGCATATCGGCAAGAATGTAACGGTGCGGTTTATAAAACCAAACTACAGTTTTGTTCTGCCTTTATGCGAATAAGCATATTCACCAGTCTGCATGCGGGTTTGCGCGGGTTTTTTCGCGGCAAGCTGCATCAGCGCAGCAGTGGGTTCATGCAGGACAAGCCCGCAAGCTGCCATGTTCGCGCGGTACAGTCGCTTTTTCAGGATGGCGGCTTTCTTGCTGATCCGATGACCGAATTGCCTTACTTTTGGAGAAAACCGTGAAATTTACGAAACCAGTCCTGTTGGGCGGCGTGTTGCTGGCGGCGGCCCTGTCCGCACAGTCGGCCTCGAACAAGCCCATCAAGATTGGGGAAATCAACAGCTATTCGAGCATTCCGCAGTTCACCCAGCCCTACCGCCAGGGCTGGCAGCTGGCCGTCGAGGAAATCAACCTGTCCGGCGGCCTGCTGGTGCGCCAGGTCGAAGTGATCGACCGTGACGATGCCGGCGAGCCCGAGGAAGCCCTGCGCCACGCGATGGAACTGACCTCGCGCGAAAAGGTCGATGTGCTGGCCGGCGGCTATCTGTCCAACGTGGCCCTGGCCCTGGCCGACCATGCGCTGAAAAACAAAAGGCTTTACATCGCCAGCGAGCCTTTGACCGATGCCATCGTCTGGGAAAAAGGCAACCGCTACACCTTCCGGCTGCGCCCCAGCACCTACATGCAGGCCGCCATGCTGGTCGATGAAGCCGCCAGGATGCCCGCCAGGCGCTGGGCCACGATTGCGCCCAACTACGAATACGGCCAGAGCGCGGTCGCCAGCTTCAAGGAACTGCTCAAGGCCAGGCGGCCCGACGTGGTATTTGTCGGCGAACAGTGGCCGGCCCTGGGCAAGATCGAAGCCGGCACCACGCTGCAGGCCACGATGAAGTCCAGGCCTGACGCGATTTTCAACGTGACCGTTGGCGCCGACCTGGTCAAACTGGTGCGCGAAGGCAACCAGCGCGGCATTTTCCCCAGGGTGCCGGTGGTGTCGATGCTGTCGGGCGAGCCTGAAAACCTCGATGTGCTGAAGGGTGAAACGCCCAAGGGCTGGATCGTGACCGGCTATCCGTGGGACCAGATTAATTCGCGCGAACACGCCAGCTTTGCCGCCAACTACTACCGCCGCTTCAATGAATACCCCAAGGCCAGCTCGGTCGTCGGCTATTCGACCATGCAGGCGATTTTTGCCGGCATCCGGAAAGCCAACTCGCTGGATAACGAAAAGCTGGTCGTCGCGCTGCGCGGCCTGAGTTTCACCACCCCGTTCGGCCCGGCCGAATTCCGCGCCATCGACCAGCAGTCGACCTTGGGCGCCTATGTCGGCAAGCTCGATAGGCGCGGCAACAAGGGCATGATGGTGCAGTGGCGCTATGCCGACGGCAAGGCGTATCTGCCGGGCGACGCTTATGTGAAGGCCAGGCGCCCGGCAGCGGCCATGAAGTGATATTTATCAGCCGTTCGGCTGCGACACCAGCGCCTCGGCCAGATGCGCCTGCGTGGTCTGGCTGGCGGACAGGCGCTGGCGCAGGTCGGCGCACAGGCGGCGCAGAGCTTGGACGCGGGTGACGATGCGGGATTGTTCGGCGAGGGGTGGAATGGCCACTAAAAATGAAGTCAGTGCCTCCTGGTTTAGCTTGGGCATCTTGACCCTGTTTTCAGCCACGCTGACCTGCTCCAAAAATAACCCGCTCAGTATGTACATGAGTAAAAACTCAGTGTTCAGCTTGGAGTCGATTGGATACATGTCTGCGCTGCACAGACTTGCAAAATCAACAATTACAGCTTTTGAAAGTGATGGCCCCCCGTGCCAGAATGACCTGCATCACCTCCCCCTGACCTCGACTTTATCCATTCAAGCCGCGTAACTACTCAGGAGGGGTAAGCCCCGCATCAAGAGGCGTCAAGCAAACCGAGGGCGCGTAGGCGCACCCTGGAATGTCTGCACCAGCGCCTCAAACAGGTTCTCGCCCTGCTTGTGCAGCGTGGCC
>JBDSZF010000086.1:0-4423 GCA_039925285.1 Polaromonas sp. | reverse complement strand
CTGCGCAAATTCTGGCTGGCCTGGAAAACGCAGGCGCTGGGTCACGTGGTCTGAAGCGCGCGTCCGAGAACATGAAAATCGCCATCATCGGCGCGGGTTGGGCCGGATGCGCCGCTGCCGTCGAGGCCACGCGCCTGGGCCACCACATCACGGTTTTCGAAGCTTCGCGCACCGCCGGCGGTCGCGCGCGGCGCGTCATGGCCAGCGTGGCGGGCCGGCCGGTCGCACTCGACAACGGCCAGCACCTCCTGATTGGCGCTTATGCCGAAACGCTGCGGCTGATGAAAGACCTCGGTGTCGATGAAGCCGCGTCTTTTTTGCGCCTGCCGCTGACGATGCAGTTCCCCGATGGCAGCGGCCTGAAGCTGCCCCGCTGGCCGGCCCCGCTGGACGCTTTCGCCGGCATCCTGGCGGCGCGCGGCTGGTCGTGGGCCGACAAGCTGTCGCTGCTCAAGGTGGCGCTGGGCTGGCAGCTTGGTGGATTCAAGTGCAGCCCCGGGCAATCTGTCAGCGACTTGTGCAGGGGCCTGACGCCCGGCGCCATGGCGTCGCTGATCGAGCCGCTGTGCGTATCGGCACTGAACACACCGCCCGAACGCGCCAGCGGGCAGGTGTTTTTGCGCGTGATGCGCGATGCCCTGTTTGCGCAAAGCGGCGGCTCCAATCTGCTGCTGCCGCGCGTGGACCTGGGCGCCCTGCTGCCCGATGCGGCGCTGGCCTGGCTCGCGGCACACGGCGGCGCAGTGCAGCTGGGCGTTCGGGTGAAGGCCGTTGCACCGGCAGCCTCTGGCTGGACAGTCAGCGGTGAACCATTTGACCGCGTCGTGCTCGCCTGCCCGCCCCATGAAGCAGCGCGTCTGGTGGAAGACAGTGCCGTCGCGGCCGGTGCGTGGCCCCTGCAGGCGCGCAGCCTGCAGCATGAAGCCCTGGCCACCGTTTATGCATATGCCCCGCAGGCACGCTTGCGCCAGCCGATGCTGGCCCTGCAGTCGAGCGCGGCCGAACCGGCCCAGTTTGTCTTTGACCGCGCCCGGCTCGGCGGCCCGGCGGGCTTGCTGGCCTTTGTCATCAGCGCGAGTACCGGCGACAGCGCCACGCTGACGCAACAGGTGCTGGCGCAGGCGGCGCGTCAACTCGGGCTGACGGCCGTGCAGCCGGTGCAGACGATTGTCGAGAAACGCGCCACCTTTGCCTGCACACCGGGCCTGCGACGTCCTGCCGCCCGGATCGCCAGGGGTCTGCTGGCTTGCGGCGACTACATTGCCGGGCCCTACCCGGCGACGCTGGAAGGCGCGGTGCGCTCCGGGCTTGAAGCGGCCAGGGCTTTGCGCTGAACCGCTGGCGGCCCGCCAGCCACTCTTTAATTGATAGCTATCCATGATAGGTGCAACAAGCGCTTCAGGCACTTTCCGCCATTAATCTGACGGCCTGGAACGCGGGCCGCGCCAGGCAGCGCTGCAGCCATTCGCGCACCCGCGGGCACTGCGCCATCAGCTCACTCGCGCCTTCCAGCCACGCCACCACCGACGCCACGCAGATATCGGCAACGGTAAAGCGTTCGCCAGCCAGGTAGGGGCGGTTTTGCAAATGCTGGTCCAGGATGTGCAGGGGGCCGTTCAGGTGCCTGAGTGCGTCTTCGGCCAGTTGCGGTTTGCGGCGTTCGGCGGGCATGAGCATGCCATGCATCAGGAAAATCAGCGCGTCTTTTTCGCACTCGGTCACGACCCAGAAACTCCAGCGCAGGATCTCGGCCCGCTCGGCATGGGTTTGGGCCGCCAGCGACAAGCCGTCGCCCCCCAGGAAACGCTCGGCCAGGTACAGGGTGCAGGCCATCGACTCCCAGACCAGCACGCCGTCGTCGTCCACCACCGGGATACGACCGTTCGGGTTGACCTTCAAAAACTCGGGCGTGCGGGTGGCGCCGCCCAGGTAAGGCAAGGCGATGTGCTCGTAAGCCAGGCCCAGCTCCTGCGCGACCCACAGGGGACGTGCAGCACGGGAAGCGGCGGTGCCGTAGATTTTCAGGGTCATTGCAGCCTTTCAGGCAAAGTCAAGCGGGAACAGGTCGCACAACTCGGTCAGCCTCGTCACCGTTTGGTGCGGCTTTGCGGGATGCGTCCACCGATGGTCGGAGCGGTTGACCCAGACCGTCTGCATGCCGCAATCGAGCGCCGCCAGCACATCGAGCGCGGCGTCGTCGCCCACATGCAGCACCTCGTGCGGCGGCACCCCGGCGGCCACGGCAGCGGCATGGAAAATTCGCGGATCGGGCTTGCCGACGCCCATCTGCTGGGCGCTCAGGCTGGCCCTGAAATAAGGCCCGATACCAATGCGGTGAATGTCGGCATTGCCGTTGGACAGCGCCACCAGCGGAAACCGGCGGGACAAAAATACCAGCGCCTCCAGCGCATCGTCAAACAGCGTGACCCGGTTGCGCGCGGAAAAAAACACCTCAAAAGCCGCTTCGGCCAGGCCGGGATCATCGCCACAGCGAACCAGGGCGAGGCGGATCGATTCACGGCGCAAGGCGCTCAGGTTGTGCTGCAGCTCAGGATTCAAACCATTGACATGCTCGCGAATCGCGTGGCGCGCCGCTGGCTGGGCCAGCAGCTCAGCCGTCTGCGGAGCATGCTGGCGGAGCCAGTCGTTGAGCGTTTGCTCGGCCCTCTCGATGGTCGGCCAGATCGGCCAGAGCGTATCGTCCAGGTCCAGGGTGATGGCTTTGATGCGGGTTAGATCGAGCATGGGTAAGCGAGAATACCGCATGTCTTTTGCACCCGAGCCTTCCTTTGCCCACGAAGCGCCGCCCAAGGCTGCGTCCACCACCGCCATTTTGCTGTGCAACCTCGGTACGCCCGATGCGCCCACCGCGCCGGCACTGCGCCGCTACCTGGGCGAATTCCTCAGTGATGCGCGGGTGGTTGAGATTCCAAAAGCGCTCTGGTGGCTGATCCTGCACGGCATCATCTTGCGCACCCGGCCGAAAAAATCCGCCGCCAAATACGCCAGCGTCTGGTTGCCCGAAGGCTCGCCGCTCAAGGTCTGGACGCAAAAACAGGCCGTCATGCTGCGCGGCTGCCTGGGCCAGCGCGGACAGGCCGTGGAAGTGCGCTACGCCATGCGCTACGGCAACCCGTCGATCGCCTCGCAGCTGGACCAGCTCAAGGCCGACGGCGTCACCCGCATCCTCGTCCTGCCGGCCTATCCGCAATACAGCGGCACCACGACGGCCAGCGTGTTTGACGCGGTGTACCGCTGGGCCGCGAAAGTGCGCAGGATTCCCGAGTTCCGCTTCATCAACCACTACCATGACGACCCCGGCTATATCGCTGCGCTGGCCGACAGGATTCGCAGGCACTGGCAGCAAAGCGGCCAGGCCGAGCAACTGGTGATGAGCTTTCATGGCGTGCCTGAACGCACCCTCAAACTGGGCGACCCGTACCACTGCGAATGCCACAAAACGGCGCGGCTGCTCGCCGAAAAGCTGGCGCTGCCTAAAGACCGCTACCAGGTCACGTTCCAGTCCCGCTTTGGCAAGGCCAAATGGCTGGAACCTTACACCGAACCCACGCTGGTCCAGATGGCGCAATCGGGCCTAAAAAGCGTTGATGTGGTGTGTCCGGGATTTACCGGCGACTGCCTGGAAACGCTGGAAGAAATCAATATGGAAGCGCGCCACGCCTTTTTAGAGGCAGGCGGCAAGGCCTTCCACTACATCGAATGCCTGAACGACAGCCCGCAGTGGCTGGCCGCCTTGAGCGACCTGAGCATCCGCCACATGGGTGGCTGGGAAACTTCGGCAGCGGCTGACCCTGAAGCGTTGGCGGCAGCTTGTGCCCGGGCCAGGGCGCTGGGCGCAGCGCAGTAGCCCAGCGCCAAATCAGCGCTTTACCGAGCCGTCAGCGCACAAGACACGGCCCTTTCGGATCGAACTTCCAGCCCGGAATCAAATATTGCATGGCCATGGCGTCGTCCCGCGAACCCAGGCCGTGCTGCTTGTAAAGCTCATGGGCCTTGGCGACTTCAGCCATGTCCAGCTCGATGCCCAGGCCCGGCTTTTTCGGCACCTCGACAAAGCCGCCCCTGATCTGCAGCGGCTCCTTGGTCAGGCGCTGCCCGTCCTGCCAGATCCAGTGCGTGTCAATCGCCGTCACGCGTCCGGGAGCAGCCGCGCCCACATGCGTGAACATGGCCAGCGACACATCGAAATGGTTGTTCGAATGCGAGCCCCAGGTCAGGCCCCAGTCGCGGCAGGTCTGCGCCACCCGCACCGAGCCGGCCATGGTCCAGAAATGTGGATCGGCCAGCGGAATATCGACCGACTGCAGGGACAGCGCATGCGTCAGTTGCCGCCAGTCGGTGGCGACCATGTTGGTGGCCGTCGGCAAGCCCGTGGCGCGGCGGAATTCGGCCATCACCTCGC
>JBDSZF010000085.1:0-3359 GCA_039925285.1 Polaromonas sp. | reverse complement strand
GGCAATTTCGGAATTGGTGGTGCCCAGATCAATTCCAACAATGGTGTCGCTCATACTTGGTTTTCTCGTTTGTTAACAATGACTTCGGCCAGGCGCAGCAGTTCGTCGTCGCGCATATAGCCGCGTCTCGCCTCGCTCAGCACTTCGCCTGGGGCACGATCCGCATCAACGGCGGTCGCAATGGCGCGCATGGTGTTGGGGTCAAGCCGCCCCCCGACCGCTTCGATGGCGCGTACGCGCCGCTCAGTGAGCACATCGTCCAGCCGACGCACGGTCAGCGCGATACCTTCGCCCAAGCCCTGCGCCAGCCGGGTCTCGGCCGGTGCCAGGCGGGAAAGCAAGCCGGGACGATAGGCACTAAAAACGTCCATGGCAGCGCCAATGCGGTCGCGAACCTCCAGCATCTCAAGCAACAACCGGCGCTCGGTCTGGCGAAGCGCCGCGCCTTCGGCTTCGCGGGCGCGCTCCAGGTCGCGTGTCAGCCGGCGGTTCTGTTCACTGAGCAATTCGGTAAGCGCGCGCATGTCGTCCAACGCAGTCTTGAACTGGCGTGCCTCGGCCCGAACTTCATTGCGCAAAACCGACAATTCGCCGAACAGCAGCGCCAGATCCACTGTAGGCTCGCCTCCTGCGGCGTCGCAAGCGCTGCCATCGGCCGGCTCCCAATCCTCCAGGCAGGCCCGAAACTCATCGATCAAGCGCTCTTTCGCCTCAGCGTCCATCATTGTCCCCTTTGAGCAGGCGCAGCAGGCTGGCGGTGTCGGGACGGCGTGGAGAAAAATCGGACTGCAGCAAATGCACCAGCCCATCGAGGGTCGGTGGTTCACGGTTAAACAACTCGTGCTCAAGCCGCAAGCGGGCAGTCGATACCGCGTCAAACGCCCTGCGCACGGCCGCAAAGCGATCGGCATCGCGCTCAGGCGGGTTCAGTCGCACGGCAGCGAGGTAGGCGGCGCGCACTGCGGCATCGTCGGCGCCACGGGCAATGCCCAGCACCTGGTAGGGATCACTCATCGGACAGGCTTCCTTGCCCTTGGGCGGGCGCTATGGGTTTGACTGGCGGTTTCTTGTCTATGATCGTCGCGGGCTGGAACGGTTGGCCAAAAGGTCCGGCCACTTCAGCAATGGCCATATCAATGAGGCGACGCAAGACAGCCTTCTTGTCGCCACCACACTCCTTCTCAATCTGGCGGATCAGCGCATCGCCATAAGTGGCGCGGGCCTTTTTCAGAAAGGACTTGCCGCCATCCATCATGATCGTCTGTTCGAGCATCGCTCGAAACGCCTGCAGCACCTGGAGTGGCGGACCATCCATCTGGGGTAAATCGTCAACGCCAGGTCCTGGATCATCGGCCTCGAACAGCGCCTCGATGCGCGAGTGCAATTTGAAATCCTTGTTTTTCTGCGCGAGCTCCCCCGCAAGTTCCAGATCATCGAAGTCGCGATCGGTCTCAATGCAACCGTTCTTGCCAAAGCGTGCGGCCACTGCGTGGTAAACAAAGATGGGCCAGTCCGGCCAGCGCTTGCGTGCGGACGTGGCGAACTTTTCAAGCAGATCGTGCTCCTTGTGGCTACTCCATGCCTCGCAGATTCTCACGCTCGTCTCGGCGTCGAACAGCGGGGCAGAAGCCAGCGCAGCCAGCGCCTTGCGCCACGCCACCAGCGGGTCTGCCCCTTTGCGGGTGATGAGGGGCTCTTGCTCCAGCACCTGCACCAGCCCCAGGACATCGGCTGGCGCCAGTGCTTTGGCTGAATCGATGCCTGCTTCACTGAGCAGCGAGTTCGCCGCAGTCAAGTCAACACGGGCAAAGAGGCCCTGTGCCTCCCGCAGCAGGCGCCAGCCAGCGGCCAGCCCGCCGCCCCAGGTGCTCACGGCAAGTTGCGCCAGGCGCAGCCGTTCAGGGCTTTCTTGCGGTTCGGTCCAGGCCAGCAGCAGTTGCAGGCGGCCCTGCTCGGCAGCAGCGCCGAGCCAGCTACGCGCTTCTTCGATTTCCTTCTTCGCCGGCTCCAGCTTGCCTGCCGCAATGTGTTTGCCGGCATGTGACAAATGGGCATTGCCAAGCAGGGTGCGCACCTTGCGGTTGAGCGGATCGAGCGCCAGCAGGCGACGTGCTGTGGTGGCCGCCTTTTTGAAGGCACCGGCCGCAAGCGCGGTTTCAACCACTTCGCTCAGCAGCGCCGCGCTGTCGGGAAACAGGCTCAGCCCCGCGTCCAGGCGTTCACGGGCTTTTTTCAAGTCCCCATGACGTCGCCAGGACGCCACCAGCCGAACGTGTACATCGCAGTCACTGGCGTCAAACTCCAGGCTTCGCAGCAAATACCCAGCGCCCGCCTTGTCGAGCATCCCTTCGCGAGACAAATGCTCTTTCATGGCCGCCATGTGACGCAGCACCATCGCTGCGCGCTGGCGATCATCGGTGTCGTTGCTGCTTGCCAGCATTTGCACCGCGTCCAGCCAATGCTCCTCGGCATGGCCCAGCTCCCCTTTGATCTCGACCGCCAGTGCGGTGGCGCATTCCTGGTGCGCCCGGGATGGATTACCAAAGATCAGCGGGTTCGCACAACCGCGCCGCGGTGCCCACGGAGCCAGCCATTGCCACACGCGAGTGGCAAGTGCTTCGGGCAAAACGCGTGCGTTGCGCTGGACCAGATCGAACAGTGCGGCAGGAGCCAGATCGGTGGTACTGGCGCCTGCCAGGGCTTGCAACAAGGGAGCCCATGGGCGCGGATAGCCCAGCAAGTCCAGCGCCGTCAATTGCTGGCTGTTGTTGAGACGGGCCCAACGCTGCAAACGCTCGGAACCTGACGCCAACACGCTGCGCAAGGGTGCCGCGAGTGACTCGAATGGGCCATCCTGCGGCACGCGCTCGAGCGCTGCGCGCGCCGCCTCACGATCAGTCTCCCAAAGCACCAGTGCCTTGAGCAGCGAGCGCAAGTCGCGATAGGGCGAACGAAAGGAGATGCCTGCCAGTGCCTCCTCCAGCGCGGCCGCGTCCTGGCGCGCGTAGGCCGCCAACGCCGCCAGGGCGAGCGGGCGGTGTTGCAACAGCAGCGACTCCGCAGGCAGTTGCTTCAATGCGGCATCTTCGGCTGACAACAAGCCGGGGGCCAACTGCGCCTCCAAGGCGGCGAGCCCGTCGTCGGCTTTGCCATCGGGTGCTGCGCGGCGCTTGGACAGATAGCTCAGCACCTCGCTCATTCTGCCCTCGGCCACCAGCCAGCCTGCATAGGGGCCTTCCCACAACGCCGTGTGGCAAACCTCGGCACGGCTGCGCCATAGCTCGATCGCTTCGCGTCGCATGCCTTTGTCGGCAAGTGCTTTTGCGCGTCCGGCATAGGCGCTGGCCAGCCCGGCCAGC
>JBDSZF010000084.1:0-4663 GCA_039925285.1 Polaromonas sp. | reverse complement strand
GGTGGTCCAGAAGATCGACATGGCGGTGTAGGCGCCGGTCGAGGCCAGGCAGATGCCCAGCAGTTGCAGGGCGGGTTGCGATGAATAAGCCGTGACCAGCCAGCCCGCGGCGGCAAACAGCATGGGCAGCACGGTGTGCCCGGGTCACCTTGTCCACGACCTGCCGCTCGGTGCCCATCGGCGTTTCCGGTAGATCGCCAACGTCGCGCGATTCTGAATCGTATGAACTCAATTGACTCTCCTGCCGCAAGTGACGGCTTCATAAATGGGTTGGACGCGGTGAATGGCACCGCACCGGGATGTGCCAACGAAAGTCATTCTTTGTCTTTTCATTCTTTGCCTTTTTTTTGTTCCAAGTCAAAGAAACTAGTTGCATGTACAACTATTGTTGACACTTCCCAATAAATCGACATTAGTATTTTCCCTAGTTGTGTACGCAACCATATTGGGTCTTGGAAGCACTTCAGGCTGCTGGGGCAGTTGGAGGACTTGGCGATGCAGGATCCCGATCGTGTCACGTATAGTGGTTCAAGAACAACTCCTTTGAATGCTTACCTCTGTGATGTCTTTCATGCCTGACTCCGTCTCACTCGAACGCACGATCACCCATCGGCTGCACACCCTGTCCAAGATCACCGACCGGGCCACCCAGGCCGCTTATGTGCTTGATGCCGGAATACCGTTCAGCGAAGGGCGCTGCCTGGCGGCCATTGGCGCGTTCCGGCCGCTGTCGGTCAAGGACCTGGCCTACCGGGCCAACCTGGACAAGGGGCAGGCCAGCCGCGCCGCGCAGTCACTGGTCGATCTGGGTCTGGTGCTCAAGCAGGCCAGTGCCACGGACGGGCGCGGCGTCGTGCTGACCTTGACCGCCAGGGGCGAGCAGGTCTGGCAGCGCCTGATGAGCGTGATCGAACGCCGCAATGAAGAAATCGTCTCCTGCCTGAATGCCGCAGAGCGCGAGCAACTGGACGACCTGCTCGATCGCCTGGTCGCCCATGCGCGGGCGGCTGCCGGTGCCGGCAACATGGATGAGTGAGAGGGGCGCGATGTCATTGCCGCGCCCAACACCGCTTCATGGGTGAGTAAATACCCTGGTTGTGCGAGCAACCATATACCACTATCATCGGCCAGCTTCACCTGACCGGTTTTGCATTTCTGGATGGCCGGTACAGGTCCTTTTATCGAAGATCACAGGAGTCCCGCATGCACTACCCCCCAACCCTGCGCCGCTGGCTGAGCATCACCACACTGGCCTTGCCGCTGGCAGCGGCTGCATTTCCTGACAAGCCGATCGAATGGGTCGTTCCCTACCCGGCCGGCGGAGGCTCGGACGTGGTGGCCCGCATTCTGTCATTGCCCATGAGCAAGACGCTGGGCCAGCCCATCATCATCAACAACAAGCCTGGCGCGGCCACCAACATTGGCGCCGACTACGTTGCCAAGGCCAAGCCCGATGGTTATGTCATGCTGACCGGCGACACGGCCACGATGGCGGCCAACCCGTCCTTGTACTCCAAGCTCAGCTACAACGTCGAAAAGGACTTTACCCCGGTCGGCCTGATGGCGCGCTTCCCGATGATCCTGGTCGTCAACCCCAGCGTGCCCGCCAAGACGCTGCCCGAGTTCCTGGCCTGAGCCAAAAAGCAGGCCGGCGGCGTGAACTATGCGACGCCGGGCGCGGGTAGCCCGCACCATCTGGCGACCGAGTTGTTCCGCGAGCTCAGCGGACTCAAGCTGGTCCATGTGGGCTACCGGGGCGCCGCGCCTGCGGTGCAGGACGTCATCGGCGGCCAGGTGCCCTTCATGTTTGTTGACACCGCGAGCGGCTACCAGCACATCCAGTCCGGCCGGCTGATCCCGATCGGCGTGGCCAGCCCGAAACGGATCGCCACTTTCAAGACCTTGCCCACGCTGGCCGAACAAGGCTTGAAGGGCTTTGAAGCCTATGCCTGGCAAGGGCTGGTGGTGCCTGCGGCCACGCCACCCGACGCAGTGAACGTGCTGAGCAAGGCCTTGCTGGCGGCGCTGGAAACCACAGAGGTCAAGGCCCGCTTCCAGACGCTCGGCCTGGAAGCGATTCCCAGCACACCGGCCCAGATGGGCGCTTATGCCAAAAGCGAGCGCGAAAAATGGGCCAAGGTGATTCGCGCCAGCAATATCCGCCTCGACTGAACCGTCACGCAGGGCTGCGGACCCCTCCAACAGGGCCATGCAAGCCCCATGGCGGCGCGTCAACAGCTATTTATTCAATAGCGCATCATCCAGCAGCTCAACCCAGTGCCGCACCGGCGTCGCGGTGCCGCTCTGCAAATGCGTGATGCAGCCGATATTGGCCGAGACAATCACCTCGGGCGCCATCTCATTCAGGTTGGCCAGCTTGCGGTCGCGCAGCTGGCAGGCGATCTCGGGATTGAGCACCGAGTAGGTTCCCGCCGAGCCGCAGCATAAATGCGCTTCACAGCTGGCCACCTTGATGTCAAAGCCCAGCTCGCCCAAATGCTGTTCCACGCCGCCGCGCAGCTGCTGGCCGTGCTGCAGGGTGCAGGGGGGGTGAAAGGCCAACTTGGGCGCGTTGTGGGAAATCCCTTCGACAAGCTCAGGGCGAACGGATTGGAGAGATTCGACAATGACGGGCAGCAGCTCGCTCAGGTCGCGCGTCAGCGCGCTGATGCGGGCGGCTTTTTCCGCATAGGCCGGGTCACCCTTGAGGATGTAGCCGTATTCCTTGACCGTGACGCCGCAGCCCGATGCGTTCATCACGAGGGCCTCCACGCCGCCCTCCACATACGACCACCAGGCGTCGATGTTGCGGCGCATCTCGGCCTTGCCGCCGTCCTGGTCGTTGAGGTGAAACTTGACGGCGCCGCAGCAGCCGGCCCTGGCCGCCATCACGACCTGAATGCCGGCGGCGTCCAGCACGCGGGCCGTGGCGGCATTGATGTTGGGCATCATGGCGGGCTGCACGCAGCCTTCCAGCATCAGCATTTTCCGGCCATGGCTGCGCGTGGGCCATTTGCCGGCCGCTTGCTTGGGCGGCACCTTGGCCTGAAGCGAAGCGGGCAGCAAGCCGCGCACCGCCTGGCCGATCTTCATGGCGGGCGCAAACAGCGGCGACGGCAGGCCTTCCTTGAGCGCCCAGCGCAGCGCGCGCTCGCCGGCCGGCCGCGGCACGCGTTCATCGACCAGCTTGCGGCCGATATCGACCAGATGGTCGTACTGCACGCCGCTGGGGCAGGTGGTTTCGCAGTTGCGGCAGGTCAGGCAGCGGTCCAGGTGGAGCTGGGTCTTGCGTGTCGGCTCGTGGCCTTCGAGCACCTGCTTGATGAGGTAGATGCGGCCGCGCGGGCCGTCGAGCTCGTCGCCGAGCAGCTGGTAGGTCGGGCAGGTGGCAGTGCAGAAGCCGCAATGCACGCATTTGCGCAGGATGGCTTCGGCCTGCCGGCCATCCGGCGTGTTCTGGAATTCGGGGGCGAGTTGGGTTTGCATGATGTTTCAGGTGCCTTGTCGGATGGCTTTGCGCTTCAGGGTACGCAGCAGGTCGGAATACAGGGGCGGCACGCACAGGGCGAGCAGCAGCAGGGCCAGCGGAACGACCCAGATGAAACCCACGTACTTGAAGCCGGCCGCGCCCACAACACCGCCGGCGACGAACGCGCCCAGCAGGGTGCCTAAAAGCCGCAGCTTGATGCGGTTGGCGCGTACCCGGGATTCGAGCGGACTGCCGAGACGGTTCCAGTACAACATCTTGCCCAGTTCAATGCCGATATCGGTCACGATGCCGGTCATGTGGGTGGTGCGGATCTGCGACGACGAGATTTTGCTGACCAGGGCGTTTTGCAACCCCATGGTGAAGGACAGCACCAGCACGGTGAGCGGAACGGCAAACGGGGTCTGGCGGTTCAGCGTGGCCCCCATCAAACCAAAAATCAGCAGCAGCACGGCTTCCAGCAGCAGGGGCAGCGCATATTCGCTGCGCAGTCCGTTCTGGCGCGCCCCGTTCACCAGAATGGCCGTCACGGCGGCGCCGACGGTAAAAGCCAGCAAGGCGCCTGTCGCCCCCAGCACCAGCGTCATGTTGCCCAGCACCAGGTTGTCGGCCAGCAGCGAGGCAAAACCGGTCATGTGCGAGGTGTACATCGCCACCACCAGAAAACCGCCGGCATTCACGGCGCCGGCATTGAAAGCCAGCAGTGCGCCGAGCAGGCGGTTGGTGAAAGCCGTCCGGTGCTGGCCGGTCAGATGACGAAAACGCCGCACGCCGTGCCTCACCAATCCATGGACATGCGGCCGGGATTGAAAACGCCGGCCGGGTCAAACTGTTTTTTGAGTGCGTGCTGGATGCGCGACAGCACCGGGGACAGCGGGGTGAAGACGGGCAGGTCCCCAGGCGTTGAGGCGGCGCGCCTGAACAGGGTGGCGTGCCCCCCGGCCTGATGAGCGACCTGGCGCAGCTGCGTGGCCGCAGACGCTGGCGCCCAGATCCAGCGCAGACCGCCGTGCCACTCGATCAGCGTGGCAAAAGGCAGCTCCAGGGCAGGCGTGGTTTGCGGCACGCAGAGGCGCCACAGGCAGGCGTCAGCGGCAGGCGGCTGCGCAAAAAACGGCAGGGTTTGCTCGCGGCAGGCATTCCAGTCAGGACCGGCCTGGGCATTGTCCATCAGCA
>JBDSZF010000083.1:0-3288 GCA_039925285.1 Polaromonas sp. | reverse complement strand
CAAGGCCACCATGTCGGAGACCCAGGCAATCAGTTTTGCGTTCTTGACGTAGGCGGGTGTATTGAGCGTGAGCCCTTGCATGACAGGTTGGTTCATCGAAAAACTCCAAGGTTAAAAAACGTCATTTCGATAAATGTCGGCCCCCATCAGCAGGCGCTGTGACATCGGGACGTTTATCGAAAGGGCGCTCCGCCGGGCCAACAAGCCTGGCTCGGCGAGCAAGGGCTGCCCGCTGGGGAAGTGGTGCAGCGCCGGGGGCTGAAAAGTGGGGAAGGTGCGCGGGTCAGATTCCACGGGGCAGGCGGAAGAACCATTTTATGAACATCAGGACCGCCTGCCTCATCGTTACTCCGAAAAGATATGCAAAACATGCATACGGTTATGCTTGTAAAACAGCTGATCGGCTCTGCTACCGGTTTGTGCAGCAGCAGCCCTGGCCCTCTTCGGTCACGCCTCAAGCCCCCAGCTTGATCATCCCCGCCAGCGTCACATCGCCGGGCGCTTCGTAATCAGCGACCACCCAGGCGCGGCGCGGGTTTCGTGCCGCCTCGGCCAGCAGCTGCAGCAGGTAGTCGATGGACGGACGGTCCAGCGCCATGAAGGGCTGGTCGAGCAGGGTGAGCGGGGCCTGGGCAGCCATGGCCGCGGCCAGCAACACTTTGCGCCGGGTGCCGGTGGACATCATGAACAGCGCTTTGTCGAGATGGGGCGCCAGCGACAGGCCCTCGATGTGGATCTGCAGTGCGGCCCGGTCAAAGTCTGGATGACGCTGAGGCTGGGCGGAGAAGATCTGCCGGGCGGTCTGTGTGTCCAGCGCGCTGTCTCGCGGGTCCAGCCACGCCACTTGCTGCCGGTAGGCTTCGCGGTTTCCCGCGAGGCTGAAACCCTGGATCTGCAACTGCCCGCTCGCAGGCAGTGCGCCGGCCAGCAACTGGAGCAACGTGGTTTTTCCGCTGCCTTCATCGCCGCACAGCCAGGTCACGCCGGGCAACAGGACCAGTGACAGCCTGTCAAACAGCGGGGTCGCAGGCTGATGGGAATGGCTGAAGGAAAGCGCCTCGGCCTGCAAAATGGGCGTGTCTGGGTGCATCGAGATCCATCCTGATCGGTATCCCGGCGTTTGCCAGGCCCGCCGGTAAAGCCTGTGCTCTTGATCAACAGCTGGCACCTTGTGAACGAAAAAAGTCCGCACAATGCGGACTTTCAGGTGTCAGTCGGAGCCGCTAAAAAGCAGCTTCAGGCCATGTAAACAGCGATGAATGCCAGCAGGAACATCAGCACGGCGCCCACCAGCGGCAGAACCAGCGGAATCATAGGGACAATGGCGTCCACCGCATCCTGCTCTTCGGCTGGCGTGGGGCTGCTGTGGGCTGCATTGGTGGTGTGAAGGGCTGAAGGGGTCATGGTGGCTCCTGAAATGCTTGGGAAAACTTGTTTGAGTTTACCTTTTTGACGGGCCTGGCAACAGGACTTCGTCGCTTGTCCATATGCGCTAACCTTGGGCCATGCTTATCTGTGGAGGCCCATCATGAAACGAAAAACCCAATTTTTCCCGCTGTGTGCCGCCCCGGCGGTCGTTCTGATGCTGGCCGGCTGTGCCAGCAGCGGCGCTGGCAGCGAATCGGCCAGGCCCGTGCTTTACCCCAATGTCATGCTCAACCGCATCGGCGACTCGCAGGGCCGCATGGAAGTGAACGCCTGCATGTCCCGCGCGCAAGCCTCGGGCCTGAGCCCGTCGCAAAACACCAACGAAGTGGGCCGCCGCGCCGGTGAGGGCGCCGCCACCGCTGGCGTGGCCTCGATCGTCGGAGCGCTGATCACGGGCCGGGGCAGCGACGGCGTGTTGCGTGCCGGCGCAGCGGGCGCTGCCGTGGGGGGATCGGCAGGCGCCGTATCAGGCGCTTTTCACAACGACAGGCCCAACGGCGTTTACCGCAACTTCGTGCAACGCTGCCTGAGCGAAAAAGGCTTTGAAGTGATCGGCTGGAACTGATTAGTTCTGTTGCACCTTGCGCCGCGCCCGCACCGCCGCCGCCAGTCCCTGCAGTACCGGCACGGTCTGCGCAAAGCTGATGCACGCGTCGGTGACCGACACGCCGTGCTGCAAGGGCTGGCCGGCCACGATGTCCTGCCGGCCTTCGTTGAGGTGGCTTTCGATCATCAGGCCCATGATGCGGTGGTCGCCCGCCGCCACCTGGCCAGCCACATCGGCGGCCACGTCGATCTGAAGGGCGTGCTGCTTGCTGCTGTTGGCATGCGACACGTCGATCATGACCTGCTCGCGCAGGCCGGCGGCCTTGAGTTGGGCGCAGGTGGCATCGACATCGGCTTTTGAATAATTGGTCTGTTTGCCGCCGCGCAGAATCACATGGCAGTCGTCATTGCCACGGGTTTCGAAAATCGCCGACTGGCCCATCTTGGTCATGCCCATGAAGGCGTGCGGTGCCTGCGCCGCCTGGATGGCATCGGCCGCCACTTTCACGCCGCCGTCGGTGCCGTTCTTGAAACCGACCGGGCACGAAAGGCCGCTGGCGAGCTGGCGGTGGCTCTGGCTCTCGGTCGTGCGCGCGCCAATCGCGCCCCAGCTCACCAGGTCGCTGATGAACTGCGGGCTCAGCAGATCGAGAAATTCGGTGCCCACGGGCAGGCCGAGCGCGAGCACGTCGAGCAGCAGCTGGCGCGCCATTTCCAGCCCTTCGTTGATGGCAAAGCTGCCGTCCAGGTGCGGGTCATTGATGTAGCCTTTCCAGCCGACGGTGGTGCGCGGCTTTTCAAAATACACGCGCATCACGATCAGCAAGTCGTCCTGCAGCGCGTCGGCCTGCGCCAAAAGCTGCCGCGCATAGTCCATGGCCTGGTCGTGGTCGTGAATCGAGCAGGGCCCGACGACCACCACGAGACGGTCGTCCTGGCCGTGCAACACGCGCGAGATGGCGGCGCGGCTGGCTTCCACCAGAGCTTGCACAGTGTCGGGCGCGGGCAGCCACTCTTGCAACAAGGCCGGCGTGATGAGCGGGCGCACGGCCCTGATGCGCGTGTCGTCAATGCGCGTGGTGTCGTGGGTGGACAAAGGCTTGGCGGGGTGAGTGTGAAGCGTGGTCATGCCCGGATTGTCGCGCACGCCTGCTTCAAGAGCCGCCACGGGCCCTGTGTTCAGGGTCGGCGGAAAGCGGGCCGCTGCCCCGCCCAATAGCGCGAGTCCAGGCGATCCAGGCGCACCTCTCCGCCACTGGATGGCGCATGGACAAAGCGTCCCTGGCCGACGTAGATGCCCGCGTGCGAAGGCGT
>JBDSZF010000082.1:0-2591 GCA_039925285.1 Polaromonas sp. | reverse complement strand
TCAAAGTCATTGATCTGCTGGTAGCGCTGCGCCGTTTGCGCCGGCGTGATCCAGCCATTGACCGGCGGCACCAGCACGTCTTCATAGTGGCTGCGGTTGAAGATCATGATCTCGCCGGCAGCCGGTATTTTTTGATGGATGCGCCACAGGTAATCGTGCGCGCGCTCTTCTTCATGGGGCGCTTTCCAGGCGGCCGTATGCACGCCCAGCGGGCTCATTCGGCTGAACACGCCGCGCAGCGTGCCATCCTTGCCCGAAGTGTCGGTGCCCTGCAGGACCACCAGCAGCTTGTAGCGCTTGTCGGCGTAGAACAGGTTTTGCAGTTCGTCGAGTTCGATGGCCAGCGTTTCGACCGCCTCCTTGTCGTGCGCCTTGTCACCGGTCGAAAAAGGCTGGGCCTCAGGATCGAAGTCGTCCATGCGGCAGGCCTTGTGTTTTTTCTTTTCACTCTTTTCCGCGTCCGGCGTTCCGTTCGTGGGCGGCTGCCACTGCGAAACCAGTTCGGCCAGCGCCTTGCGTTCGGACTTGCTGGCGGGTGCGGCCGATGTGGCAGGCGCATCAACAGGTTTTGAGGACATCAGGTCTCCAGGAGTTGTTTGGGCTGGCGCTGATTTTGCACGGCGGCACAGGCATTGCACAGCAATATTTCCCTGAAATTCCCTCGTGAAGCATGAAGGAATACACTCATTTTTACGATTGACTCACTCGATCCGGGTGGGCCTGAATGGGCCTCAGGGCCAGACTTTAACTTTACGCAATGACAGGTGCTCCCATGAAAACTGATTCTTCGCCGAACGCTTCCGGACTTCAAGTGCATCCGGCTTCAGGCTATGCCGGCGACATCCCGGCGCAGCTGGCCTGGCAATGGCTGCAGTCGGGCGAGGCCGTGCTGGTCGATGTGCGAACTGACGCTGAGCGCGAATGGGTGGGCTTTGTTCCAGGCGCCGTGGCACTGGCTTTGAAACAGTGGCCAGGCATGGTGATGAATGCCGGCTTTGACGAGGAGTTGAAAGCGGCGGTACCCAGCGGCACAAAAGTGGTGTTGCTGTGCCGCAGCGGTGTGCGCTCTGTGGCGGCTGCCCGGCGCGCCACGGAACTGGGTCTTGAGGCCTACAACATCCTGGAAGGCTTTGAAGGCGATGCCGATGAGCAGGCCCGGCGCGGCCGCCGGGGCGGCTGGCGTTTGCAGGGCCTGCCCTGGATGCAGAAATAAAGCGCATGGCGGTATTGCACCGCAAGCATTTTTCAGGAGCTGGGAAAGGCCAGTCCCTGTTAGTTGTAACAGGGGGGGTGGGGTGAGTATTGGCGAGAAAGTTTTCAATAAGGCTGTTTTAACCAAGGAACAGTCTTATGCAAGTCCTCGATCGCCTCCCCGCACTCGCTCCCAAAATCCACCGTAATCCAGCGCTGCTGCCGCGCCTGCGCGAGCGGCTTGAGCAGCAATTCATCCCGCACTGGCAAAACCAGTGGGGGGGGAAATGCATTCTGCATGGCCGCAGCCCTGGGTCGGAGTCGATCCGGCTCGATGGCAATGATTACCTTGGCATCTCGGGAAACCTGGACATTGTCCGGGCCCAGATGGCCAGCCTTCAGCACAACAATGACAGCGTGATCCAGTCGGGCGCTTTCCTGCTCGATGCGCACCCGTCCCGAACGCTGGAGGCTTCCCTGTCCGCCTGGGTCGGCAAGGAAGACGGCTTCGTCTGCCAGTCGGGCTATTCAGCCAATGTCGGGCTGCTGCAGGCCATTGCCGATGAGCAGACGCCGGTTTACCTTGACAGCCTGGCCCACACCTCATTGTGGGAAGGCGTGCGTGCAGCGCGCGCGCCGGCCCATCCGTTTCGCCACAACGACCCCGTGCATCTCGCGCGCATGATTGCCCGCCACGGCCCAGGCATCGTGGTGGTGGATTCGGTCTACAGCACCACGGGCGCCTTGTGTCCGCTGACCGAGATCGTGGAAGTGGTCGAGCAGCATGGCTGCACCCTTCTGGTGGATGAATCGCACTCCCTGGGCACCCACGGCCCCGAAGGCGCCGGGCTCTGCGCCGAACTGGGATTGACGGACCGGGTGCATTTCATCACCGCCAGCCTGGCCAAGGCGTTTGCCGGCCGGGCCGGTTTTTTCACTGTTCCGGCTGAACTGCGTTACTACGTGCTGCATCACAGCTATCCGAATATTTTCAGCTCCTGCCTGCTGCCGCATGAAATTGCCGGGCTGGCCGCCACGCTCGAGGTGGTTCGCCGCAGCGACGCTGAGCGGGTGCGGCTGCATGCCAACACGCGCCGCTTGCGGGCCAGCCTGTCTGACATGGGTTATCCGATTCATCAGGGCAGCCAGCAGATCATTGCGCTGGAGGCGGGCACCGAGCCGGCCACCATGGTGCTGCGCGACCATCTGGAAGAGCGCCAGGTGTTTGGCGCCGTTTTCTGCGCGCCGGCCACCAGCCGCAACCGGTCGATGGTCCGCTTGACGCTCAATGCCGGTCTGACCGAGTCCGAGATGGACCGGATTGAACTGAGCGCGCGCCAGATCGCGCCCCTTCTCAAGCCCTGGGACTGGCCGATTGCACGGCGCGCCCGCGCTGGACA
>JBDSZF010000081.1:0-3907 GCA_039925285.1 Polaromonas sp. | reverse complement strand
GACGTGATCACCGATTTGTGCGGCCAGCTTTGTGCGGCCGGCGTGCCGGGCATCCATTTTTATACGATGAACCAGGCAGCCGCGACGACCGAGATCATTCGCCGCTTGACGCCGGCCTGATGGCGGGCCCGGTTTTCGCCGTTCAGGATGGCCTCAAGCGCTGGGTTGCTGCCAGCCTCTTGATCATTCTGGCGGGCTGCACCACGCCGCCAGTGCAGCCCGATCCGGCGTCGGTGGCGTCGTCAACCCTGACGCCCTCCGGGCCAGCCGCCACGCCATCGCCTGAGACGCCTCACCGGTCGCGCCTTGCCGACTTCATTTCCCGGCGATTGCTCAAAAAGGCTGAAAAGCCAGCACCCGAGCCTGAGGTGCTTGCCGCGCCAGAAGCGCCTGTGGATGAAAAATACCAGTTCACCGGCGAAGATGCCCGGGAGCTGGAGCGCGGCCATGCGTCCTGGTACGGTGGCCAATTTCATGGCCGGCGCACCGCCAGCGGCGAGGCCTACGACAAATATGCACTCACGGCTGCCCACAAGACGCTGCCTTTCGGGACCATCGTCCGGGTGCGCAGCCTGAAGCTCGGGCGCGAAGTCGATGTGCGGATCAATGACCGGGGACCGTTCGCTCCCGGCCGCGTGATTGACGTGAGCCAGGCCGCCGCAGAGGCCCTGGGGCTGATGGGGTCCGGCGTGGACGCGGTGTCGCTCAAAGTGGCCGGTCATTTGGGCAAGGCGGCATCGTCGCCGCGCTCGGGCAAGAAAATCAGGCAAGCAGCGCGTCGACCGGCAGGCCGGGCACCAGCCCACCGCCGCCGATAATTTTTGCAGCCGCTCCTGCAGGCAGGCATCAAAAGTCTTACATGAAAGTCATTCCTTGCAGATCGCCAGCAAGCGCTCACCCTGCGGCCTGAAAGGTCAAAGAAAACCGGCAGCGCAGACCTGAGGTGTTTACTAGAGCGGAATCACCCTGACCAGCAAGAACTTCAAGGAAACAAATACGAGGTACATGGGGGAGTGCGGGCTGTTGCCAGTCAGGGCGATTCTGCTCTAGTGAAATGGGGATATTGGTTTAAAGCATTCCCCTGTGCGTGTCCCGTCCGTCCAACGCTCGGCATCAGCGGCGGCGCGAAGTGTCGTCCGCTGCATGCCGTTGTCAGGCGGGTCATCAAATCTTGTGCTTCTCAATCGAGTCATGGGCGTTGAGGTAGACGCGCCGAATCGAGCCCTCCGTCCCACGTTCACCAGAGCGAGTTGATGATCGGAGCCGCCGGCAGTCCCGTGAGCGTACATTTCTCCATCCACTTGACTAGGGCTGGGAAGTCCTGCCAACTCGATTCGGACATCTGGAAGTGGTCGGCTACACCAGCGTCCGTCTCGTAGATCTCGCTCAGGATGAAGCAGGTGTTGCCGGTCGGGGCAGAGCCGGGATCCATGGGGTTGGAAAGCTCCGGCGCTTTGGACACGTTGTAGCTCAGAAGAGCCTTGTCTCCCTTGCGGTGATGCGTGGCCTCCATCCAGGGAGCGTGGCTCCGAAAGAGGCGATCGCCCTCCGCTACCTGATCCGGCGGAGCAACGATGAGGAAAATAAGCTGAATCTTGCCCTTGTTTGTCATGATCTGTTCTCCTTGTCTTGTTTGTCAGGTCTCTAGCTTCTGTGAGCGATAACAGTCTCCTTTGCCCCTTCAATTCAAGGTCAGTGTGCTGCCGGATTTCACCGCCAACAATCCCCCCAAACGGAGTCGTCCGTCCAAACCCGGCTAGCGTCGCCAGGAAGTTCCTGCGCCCGTGTTTGATTCAGCTTTCAGAGGCGAAATCATGTTTTTTTCTGCGTCACCAAGGCGCCTCCCGTTTGAACCGATGGTGGGAAAAGAGGGACGTTTTGTTGTGTCACAAATGAAACCAAAGTATTGATTGCTAATGGCTGCTTGAGCTTCATCCAGGATTGCATCGGCAGCAGTATTCAACAATTCAACACGCATTTCGTTGTCCGGCCAGAGGAGGCCTGGCTCGGCTGCAGAACTCCGAACTTTTGCGTGCTGGCGGGCCACGCCGGCATCCGTGGGGATGTGTAGCCCGCCGCCAGCAGTCCGCCGTTGTGCTGGCGGCGCTCGCATAGCATGCGTTGCCATGCGGATCAGGTCTCTGCTGGCGTGGAGGAAGGGTCCGAAAAACGCTACAAATTAAATAGCTACCAACGCCGGTATTCATTGGGGGAAACAGGTAAAAAGCCCCGTTTCACCCCGCCGACAGCTTGGCAGGCACGGCGGCTGCTTTTTTCAGTCGTTTTGGAGCGCCTGATTCAGATTGTGGTTGGGATCCATGCAAATCATGGGCAGTGACTGCTCGTGGGATTTGCGGATTTTGACCGAGGAAGGCGGCCAGGGCTGCAGCATGGGCAGGCCTTATTCGATCAGTTCTTTGACGATGCGCAGGGGGGGCAGGTCGGCCCACCGCTGGTACTGGTTGACCATGATGCCTTTGGGCACCAGGTCGAGTTTTTTGTTCCAGTCCCACTTCGCCGGCTTGGCGTTCAGCCGCCGTGTTCCAGCGTGAAGCCGGCGTTGCGGTCCTGCCCGAGCAGGGCGACCATTTGCGGCAGCGCCGCCTGCAGCTCGGCTTTCAGCGTGTGCGGTGGATTGATGATGAACATGCCGCTGGCGGGCAGGCCGGGGCGAACCACTTCGCCTTCGGTGTCGGTGGTCAGCTTGCTCGATTTGACTGTCAACGTGGCATGCAGCCAACTGCGGCCCGCCTTGACCGCCAGGGTCTTGAGCTTGCGCGGCAGGTCGTGGGCTTCAGGGCGCGGAATGATCGGATACCAGACCACATAAGTGCCGGTGGCAAAGCGCTTGACGGCGTCCGCCATGCAGCTTGAGACGCGCAGGTAGTCGGTCTTCATTTCATAGCTCGGGTCGCACAGCACCATGGCGCGCCGGGCCGGTGGCGGCAAGAAGGTTTTCAGCGCCTCAAAGCCGTCTTCACGCGCCACCACGACCTGGCGGCCGACGCCGAGCTGCTCGATGTTGCCGGTAAGCGACTTGAAATCGGTCGGATGCAGCTCGAACAGCTTGAGCTTGTCGCGCCCGCTCAGGAATTTCTGCTCGATGAAAGGCGAGCCGGGGTAGATTTTCAGGTGCGCCGGATCGCCGGTCTGCGCGAAATGGGGGTTCAGGCTGCGCAGCAGTTCCAGATAGTCCTGCAGGGCCGGTGCCCAGGCGTAGTCGCTGGCGGGCTTGGCAGTTGGCTCAGGCGCTGCGGGAGGGGTTTTGGCAGTGGCTGCAGGTGCTACTTTCTTAATAGCTGCTCCGGCTTTCCCAGTCTGTGCTGCAGCGGTTTTTGAAGCTAAAAGCAGCTTGAAGATACCTTCGCTGGCTTCACCGCTGGTTTCGGTATAGTCGCCGTCGAGGCGGTACAGGCCGGCGCCTGCATGGGTGTCAATCACGGTCAATGCCGTGTCTTTTTGGGTCAGGTACTTCATCAACGCAATCAGGCAAGTGTGCTTGAGAACGTCGGCATGGTTGCCTGCATGGAAGGCGTGGCGATAAGAAAACATGCCTCTATCGTACCTTCTTGCCGTGCGAAGGGGCTAAAAAATTGACGCAAGCCCTTGATTTTTCATATAATCGCAGGCTCTGCAGCGCACTGAGTGGTTCCGCGGCAGAGTTGCTTCAACGTTCCTTTTGACTTGTGCATTGGGTCTTGAGAGGCAAATCACCACCTAAGAGGTTCTCATCAGAGGAACGCCGACCGTGGAAAAGAACCCGACAAACCCCCCTTTTAATTAAGAGAAACTCATGAAAACCTTCAGCGCCAAACCCGCTGACGTGACGCACGAGTGGTTTGTGATTGACGCGACCGACAAGGTCCTCGGACGAGTAGCCAGCGAAGTTGCTCTCCGTTTGCGCGGC
>JBDSZF010000080.1:0-2858 GCA_039925285.1 Polaromonas sp. | reverse complement strand
TTGACGAGTTCCAGGACACCAATCCGCTGCAGTGGCAGGCGCTGTCGTCGTGGCTGAGCGGCTATGGCGGCGCGGGCGCGGCGCCCAGCGTGTTCCTGGTCGGCGACCCCAAGCAGAGCATTTACCGTTTCCGGCGCGCCGAGCCGCAGGTGTTTCGCGCCGCGCAGGCCTTTGTGGTCGAAGGGCTGGGCGGCGACCTGCTGAGTTGCGACCACACCCGCCGCAACGCGCTGGCCGTCATCGACACGGTCAATGCCGTCATGGGCCAGGCGCGCACGGCTGACGGCTATGACGGTTTTCGGGATCACACCACGGACTCCGTGAAAGCCGGGGCGACTGGCTGCCTGCCCGCGATTGCCCGGCTCAAGGAGGCCGAAGCCGATTTGTCATCAGCCGCGTGGCGCGACAGTTTGATAACGCCGCGTGAACTGCCCGAAGAAACCCTGCGCACCCTCGAAGCGCGACAGGCTGCCGCCTGGATCTCGCAGCAGCTGGCCGCCTGCCTCAAGCCGTCGGACGTGATGGTGCTGTCGCGCAAGCGGGCCGGCTTGCTGCCGCTGCAGGAAGAGTTGCGGGCGCTGCATGTTCCCGCCCAGATCGGCGAAAAAACCGATCTGATCGACTGCTGCGAAGTGCTCGATGTTGTGGCGCTGCTCGATGTGCTGGTGTCGCCGCAGCACGACCTGTCGCTGGCTAGAGCCCTGCGCTCGCCGCTGTTCGGCCTGCTTGATACCAGCCTGGTGCAGATCGCGCTGCTGCAGCGGGAGCTGAAGCTGCCGTGGTATGAGCTGCTACAAAAAACGGAGCTGCTTGCACCAGAACTGCATGGAATCCCGGTCATTTTGAACCGCTGGAAAGGCTGGCTCGACAGCCTGCCGCCGCATGACGCCCTGCAAGGCATTTACGACGATGGCGATGTGCTGGCGCGCTTTGCGGCCGCCGCGTCTGCCACCCAGCGCCCGACCGTGCTGGCCAACCTGCGTGCCCTGCTGGCCGTGGCGCTGGACCGTGAGGGCGGGCGTTATGCCACGCCTTACGGCCTGGTGCGCGCGCTCAAGGCGGGCGGCCTGCTGGCGCCGGTTGCCGTCAATCATGACGCGGTCCGGCTGCTGACCATTCATGGCGCCAAAGGCCTGGAGGCCGAGGCCGTGCTGCTGCTGGACACCGACACGCTGGAGCGCAATGCCGACAGCATGGGCGTGCTGGTGGATTGGCCCGGCGAAGCCACCGAGCCGTGCAAGTTTGTTTTTCTGGTCAGCGAAGGCCGGCCTCCCGCCTGTGCCCGGGAAGCGCTGATCGCCGAGCAGGCCGCCCGCAAGCGCGAGGAACTCAATGCCCTGTATGTCGCCATGACGCGGGCCAGGCATACGCTGGTGATTTCCTCCATCGAGCCGCACCGGGTGACGACCGACAGCTGGTGGCAGCGTTTGCAGGGGCTGGCGCCGCCATTGGAACTGCTGAACCCGCCCGACTCCCTCTCCTCCGGGGCTGGCGGTCCTGGCAGCACCGTCTCTGTCTTGACGGCTGCCCCGGCAACCGATGTGTTCATGCTGCCCGAGCTTCCCGCCTTCACCCCGAAAGTGCCCAGGCCTTCAGCCCAGGCGCAGGCTGAAGAAGACCCGGCCAACGCCCGCATCGGCAAGGCCATGCACCGCCTGCTGGAGTGGGGCGGCCCGTCGTCTGCCGAGCATGTGGGCGCGGTCGCCCGCGAGTTTCGCCTCAGCCCGGCGCAGGCTCTGGAAGCCAGCGCGCTGGCGCAGCGCATCTTGAAAGGTGCCGGCGCCTGGGCCTGGAATCAGGAAGCCGTCGCCTGGCAGGGCAATGAAGTCGATCTGGTTTACCAGGGCCAGCCCTTGCGGCTGGACCGCCTGGTCAAGCGCAAGGATGCCGGTTTTGAGGGTCAGTGGTGGGTGCTCGACTACAAATCAGCCATGACGCCCGAGCAGCAACCGGCGTATCAGGCGCAACTGCAGGCTTACCGGGCCGCCGTGCAGCTGATTTATCCAGCGGCCACCGTGAAGGCCGCTTTTCTGACGGGGCTGGGAACGGTGGTGGAGCTGGGCTGAAACGTCAATACGCCCAGACCTCATGCCCCAGCGCTGAACTCTTTAATGTTTCCCGCCGCTGCCGCCAGTCCGGCAGGTGGCGGTCCATCAGCGCCGTGAAGCGATCGTTGTGCTGGCGCTCCAGCAAGTGCACCAGCTCATGCACCACGATGTATTCCAGGCAGGACTCGGGCTTTTTGGCCAGTTCCAGGTTCAGCCAGATGCGCCGCGCCGCCACATTGCACGAACCCCATTTGGTTTTCATTTTCTTGATGCCCCAGCCGGACACCTCGACCCCCAGCAGCGGCTGCCAGTACGCCAGCAGGGGAGGAAGCAGCGCTTTCAACTGCGCGCGGTGCCAGTGCAGCAGCACCGTTTCGCGCTGTTCGGCCGTGGCGCCCGGCCGCACGAACAGGTCGAGCGAAGCGATTCCCCGCAGCGCCACCCGCGCTGGGCCCGCTTGCTCATGCACCCGCAACCGATAGCGCAGCCCCAGAAAATAATGGCTCTCGCCGTTGACCATCTCGCGTTCGGACTGGCGCGGCTGCTTTGCAAACTGGGCACGCTGGCGTTTGATCCAGCCCAGTTTGTCAATCACCGCCAGCCGCACCGCTTCATCGCTGACCACCAAAGGCACGGCGACGCGCACCCGGCCCAACGGCGGATAGACCCCCAAGTGCAGGTTTTTGATGTCCTTGCGCACCACCTCCACGGCAATGCCGCTGACCGTGATGCGCTGCGCAGCCGCTTCAATAGTCATGGTGTTGCTGTTGGGCCAGCGCCAGAATGCGCTCGGTTTCAGCGTCCAGGTCC
>JBDSZF010000079.1:0-8555 GCA_039925285.1 Polaromonas sp. | reverse complement strand
CGCGCCGGCATGCTGACCAATCCGCTGCGCGACCGCTTTGGCATCGTGGCGCGGCTGGAGTTCTACACGCCCGAGGAACTGGCGCGCATCGTCAAGCGCAGCGCCGGTCTGCTCAATGCGCCCATGGATGAAGAGGGCGGCTTTGAGATTGCACGCCGTTCACGCGGCACGCCGCGCATTGCCAACCGCCTGCTGCGCCGGGTGCGCGATTACGCCGATGTCAAGGGCAACGGCCAGATCACGCTGGACATTGCGAACCGGGCGCTGGCGATGCTCGATGTGGACCCGCAGGGCTTTGACGTGATGGACCGCAAGTTTCTCGAAGCCATCATTCACCGATTCGACGGCGGGCCGGTCGGGCTGGACAACATTGCCGCCAGCATTGGCGAGGAGTCCGGCACGATCGAAGACGTGATTGAGCCCTACCTGATCCAGCAGGGCTTTTTGCAACGCACGCCGCGCGGGCGCATTGCCACGCTGGCGGCTTATCGGCACCTGGGAGTGGCGCCACCGCAAGCGGGCAACAGTTTGTTTGTCGAGTGACCGACGTAGATCAAATCCTGAATCGAGCGTTGGCGCATTGACCTGGCCCCCCCCCGGAAAGGGGTTTTCTGGCCCTTGCGCGCAAGGTGTCCAGGAAGTCAGGACGGGTCGGGCACGGCTATTCCAGCGGGAATCCGATTTTCAGCGACACCTGCCAGTGCGCCACCTTGCCATCGACCGCATGGCCTCGAGTTTCGGTGACGGTGAACCACGGGATGTTGTGCACGGTCTCGTGCGCCCTGGCGATGGCCGTGCTCACGGCCTCTTCAATGCTGACACTGGACGAACCGGTCAGTTCAAGTTGCTTGTAGGCATGGCATCGCGTTGCTCCCAGATCGGATCGGCCTGTGCGGCGAAATCTTGTGCGCTTTGGGGTGAACTGCAACAAGGGAACCATGGGCACGGAGCGCTTCAGTTCTGTGCCCTTGCGGAGGAACCCCGGGGGCGGGTCAACCCAGCGCCCGATGGCCGATCCGCTCGACGATCAGGTCGTGCAGTGCCTGCGCCGCCACCGACAGGCTGGCATCGCGCCGCTGCACCAGATGCACGGTGCGCGTGAGCGAAGGCAGTGGCAGCGGGCGCGTCACCACGGCATTGCGAAAGTGAAAAAGCGTCAGCGAAGGCACGACGCTGATGCCCAGGCCGGCCTCGACCAGTCCCCTGACGGTCGCCAGGTGCTCGACCTCGAACAGCGCATTCAGACGCAGCGGATGCAAGGCCGCGTCCAGCGCCTGGCGCACGCTGCTGTTGCGCGTCATCTGGATGAAGGGCCAGGGCAGCAGTTGTTCGGCTGTCAGGCGTGTCTCTCGCGCCAGCGGATGCTCGGGCAGGCACACCAGGTGAAATCCGTCTGAACACAGCTGGTGCGTCCGCAGGTCGCTCAGCCCGGCACCAGCGCCGGGCACGGCCAGCGCGAAATCGGCCTGTCCGCTGCGCACGAGGGCGATGCAGGGGTCTGAGAGCACATCGTGCAGATCGAGCGTGATGCCCGGCCAGGCGTGCATGAATTCCGCAAACACCGCAGGCAACCAGCCTGCTGCCAGCGACGGCAAAGCCGCCACGCGCACGCGGCCCTTGCGTAGCTCGACATGGCTGGCCAGGTTCTCCAGCGCGCTGCCCATGTCGTCCAGCAGACGGCGCGCCCAGCCTTCAAACAAACGACCCTCCGGCGTGAGTTGCACGCTGCGCTTGTCGCGGTCAAACAGGCGCGTGCCCACGGCCGATTCAAGCGTCCCGATGAGCGCGCTGAAGGCCGGCTGCGACAGGTGGCAGGTTTGCGCCGCGCGCGTGAAGTTGCGCTGGTCGGCCAGCGCGGTGAACGCACGCAGCTGCCTTGTTGAAAGGTCGGGTGTCCTCAATGAAACCTCCTGGGTTGGTCATTTGAATTACAGATCACTCTATCTGAACTTTCGATTTTGCAAATCAACTATATCCGCCTACAGTCGCTTTACACCAAACAGACCAGGAGACAAGAAGCCCATGACCTCCACATTTCTTCCGCCGCTGCTGATCGGTTGCGCAGCCGGTTTTTCAGGTGACCGGACCGATGCGGCCGGCCCGGTGGTTGACACGCTGATCGCGCGCCTCAGCCAGGGCCAGCCCGGACAGCGCGCCTTCCTCATTTTCGAAACCCTGGCCGAACGCACGCTCGCCCTGGCGCAGCTTCGCCGGCGGGCCGACCCTGAAGCGGGCTACGAGCCGTTGCTCGACGCCATGCTGCGTCCCGTGCTGGCGCGCTGCCTGGCGCACGGCATCCGCATCGTGGGGAACTTTGGCGCCGCCAATCCGCGCGCGGCGGCGCGGCACATCGCGCGCATGGCGCGTGAACTCGGCGCCCCTGCGCCGCGCATTGCCGTGGTCGAGGGCGACGACCTTTCCTCGCCCGAACAGCGCGCCTTGCTGCGCGAGCAGCTCGGCGCCCGCATGGACGGCCTGGCGGTGGTGAGCGCCAACGCCTACATCGGCGCAGAGCCGATTGCCGCGGCGCTCGATGCCGGCGCGCAGATCGTGGTGTGTGGCCGCGTGGCCGATCCGTCGCTGACGGTCGGACCGGCCATGTCCCACTTCGGCTGGCAGGCTGACGACTGGACCGTGCTGGGCCGGGCCACGATGGCCGGGCACCTCCTTGAATGCGGCGCGCAGGTCTGCGGCGGCTACTTCGCCGACCCCGGTTACAAGGACGTGCCGGGCCTGGACCGCGTCGGCTTTCCGATTGCCGAGATCGAGGCTGATGGCCGCTGCACGATCGGCAAGGCGGACGGCACCGGCGGCCTGGTGACAGAGGCGAGCGTCAAGGAGCAGCTGCTCTACGAGGTGCATGATCCGGCCGGCTACCTCACGCCCGACGTGATTGCCGATATCGGGGAGGCACAGGTAGCGGCGCAGGGCGCTGACCGGGTGCTGCTGACCGGCGTGCGTGGCCATGCCCGCCCGTCGCACTACAAGGTCAACGTCTGCCATGAAGGCGGCTGGCTGGCCGAGGGCGAGATTTCCTACGCCGGCGCTCGCGCCGAAGCGCGCGCCCGCCTTGCGGCCGACGTACTGCGCAGCCGACTGCCGGGCTTGGCCTTGCGTGTCGACCTGATCGGCGCGCTCAGCATTTTCAATGACGATGCCGGCCGTGCGCTTGCCGCAACGCCCGACAGCGGCATGCGCGACGTGCGCTTGCGGGTGGCGGCAACGCACGCCGACTGGGCCGAGGCCGAGCGCCTGGGGCGCGAGGTGATGGCGCTCTACACCTGTGGTCCTGCCGGCGGCGGCGGCGTACGCAGCACGTTGACACCGCGCCTCAACACCCTCTCGTGCCTGCTTGCGCGCGAAGCCGTGCCAGTCCGATTCGAAATGGTGACCCCATGAGCTGCATGACCGTTCCTTTATACCGTGCAGCGCATGGCCGCACCGGCGACAAGGGTGACCGCTCCAACATCAGCGTCATCGCCTGGCACCCGGCGCTGTTTGCGCTGCTGGTCGAGCAGGTCACGCCCGAGGCGGTGGCCGTCCAGTTCCGCCATCGCACCCCGAGCCTGGTGCAGCGCTTTGTGCTGCCCAAGCTGCAGGCCATGAACTTCGTGCTCGACGGTGTGCTCGACGGCGGCGTCAACGATGCGCTCAACCTCGACGCGCATGGCAAGGCGCTGTCGTTCCTGCTGCTTGACCTGCCCATTGAAGTGCCCGACCACCTGCAGGCCTTGCTTGCCGGCGCCTCCCACGATCACTGATTTTCACAACACCCCACGGAGACAACCCGATGACCCGCTTTCATTCGATGACTTTGGCCGCTGCCGCACTCGCGCTCGCGCCTGCATTCACCAGCGCCCAGACCTTTCCTGCCAAGACCATCACTTTTGTGGTGCCGTTCGCCGCAGGCACCGCGACCGACCAGATTGCGCGGGCCGTCGCCAACGGCATCACGACCGAAACCAGGCAAGCCGTCATCATTGACAACAAGGCTGGCGCGAGCGGCTTTATTGCGTCGCAGCAAGCGGCCAAGGCCGCGCCTGACGGCTACACCGTGCTCATCACGACGAACACCACGCACGCGGCCAACGAGCATCTCTTCAAGAAACTGCCGTACGACCCCGTCAAGGAATTCGCGCCGATCACCGCGCTGGGCAAGGGCGGGCAGATCATGGTGGTCAACCCCGCCTTCCCGGCCAAGACCGTCGCGGAATTCGTCGCGCTGGCGAAAAAGGAGCCCGGCAAGTACAGCTTTGGCAGTGGCAGTTCGTCCAGCCGCATGGCCGGCGAACTGCTGCAGCAGATGGCCGACATCAAGCTGCTGCACGTGCCGTACAAGAGCAACACGCTGGCGGTCACCGACCTGCTAGGCAGCCAGATCGACATGATGATCACCGATGCCGCGACCGGCCTGCCGCAGGTAAAGGCGGGCAAGTTGCGCGCATTGGGCGTCTCGGGCGCCCAGCGTTCGCCCCTGGCGCCAGAGGTGCCGACCATTGCCGAAGCCGGCGTCAAGGGCTATGAAATAGGCTACTGGTTTGCCGCTTACTCGCCCGCCGGCACGCCGCCCGCGGTGGTCAGCCGGCTGAACGAGTTGCTGGTCAAGGCCGCCAGGAGCGAAGCGGCCAAAAAGGCCTTTTATGAACCCACCGGCACCGAGATGTTCACCACTTCTCCCCAGGAACTTGCCAAGTTCCAGACCGGCGAGTCGCAAAAGTGGGGCCGCATTGTGAAGGCTGCCGGCATCGAACGTGAGTGAACGCAGCCCAGGCCGTTGACGCGGTAGCAGCTTGCTTTTGAAGCTCCGTTTTTAATAGCAATATATGCTTTCCCGTATTGCGAGAAAGGACTGAATCGCTCGAATTCACGTCAGCGCGCCACGCGCATCGACCCGGATGATGCGATCGACCACGCCGTTGCGCAGGCCGCCGCTCACGCCGATCATCACATCGTGCAGGTTCACGGTCGGGTCGCAATGGCCTGGAATCAGCCACAGCATCTGGCCCAGTCCGGGCAGGCGGGTGCTGCCTGCGGCGGGCCGCAGGATGCCGTGCTCGTCGCCGCCGTTGAAGTAGTCCAGTCCGCTCTGGCTGTCAAAGGCGTGCACCTTCGGCAGGCCTGAATCAATCGCTTGGCTTTTGTGGCCGGCATCGCACACCGCGTGGCTGCCGTGGCTGCTGATGACCTGTGTCTTGACAAACAGGGCATGCTCGAATTGCGGCTGCGCCGGGTCGCGCTCGTTCTGGGCGTAGTCGGCATCCATGAACAGGAAGGAGCCGGCCTGCAGTTCGCCATAAACGCCGCTGGCCGCCTCCAGCACCAGGCTGCCGGTGCCCGAGCCCGTGACCAGTCCGGACTGCAGGCCTTGCGACTCAATCAGCTGGCGTGTCATCACCACCGCGTCCACCGCGCTGGCGATGGCCAGGCGCCGCTCCTGCGCACTGCGTAAATGCTGGGCATCGCCATGATAGGCCTGCAAGCCGGCAAAGCGCAGCGCCGGATGCTTGCGGATTTCCAGCGCCAGCAGGGCGGCTGCCAGTCCGGGCTCGACGCCGCAGCGACCCTGGCCGACGTCGATTTCGACAAATACGTCAATCACCGTGGCCGCGCCGGAGCGGGCGCGGGCCTCGGTCATCGCCTGTGCCAGCCGGCTCACGCCCTCCAGGCTGTCCACTGCAATCGCGATCTTGCCGCCGTGGGGCGCTACTGCCTGCGTGAGGGCCGCGACCCGGGCCAGCTTGGCAGGGGCAATTACCTGGTTGCTGATGTAGACGTTGTCAATGCCGCCGGCCACCATGATTTCGGCCTCGGCGGTTTTTTGCACGCAAATGCCGACCGCGCCGGCCTTGATCTGCATTTTGGCCAGCAGCACGCTCTTGTGCAGCTTGGCATGGGGGCGCCAGCGGATCTGGTGCTTTTTGGCAAATTCAGCCATGCGGCCCAGATTGCGCTTCATGGCGTCCAGGTCAATCACCAGGGCTGGGGTGTCGATGTCGTGGACAGGTTTGCCGATCAGATCGGACAGGCGCGCGGGCAGGTTGCTCATCAGGAATTTCAGGGGAAATGGGTCTTCAGGTGTTGGCAGGCGTGCGATCGGGTCCGGCGGCAAACAGGCCGTCGTCGAGAGACTCATCGTCCAGATGCTGGGTATCGGCCCAGCCGACGAGGGTAAAGCCCTGGGGCGTCCAGAGCAGCCGGTTGATGGCCGTATTGCCCAGCGTCCAGGTGCGGGGCGCCTGGATGTGCAGGCGGGTGGCCGCGCGGTACAGAACGTCCATGACGCCGCCGTGGCCCACCAGCGCAATCAGCTCTCCGGGGTGCTTCGCGGCCAGCCGCTCGGCGGCCTCGACGACCCGGTGCTTCAGGTCCATCAGCGATTCACCGCCAGCGGGCGCGAATTCCGGGTCGCGCTTGCGCCAGCGCATGGACTGATCGGGCAGCAGCGCTTCAATTTCGGCAAAGGTCTTGCCTTCGAAGTCGCCAAAACCGCGTTCGCGCAGGCCTGCTTCTGGCAGGACCTGCAAGCCGTGTGCATGACCCAGGTATTGCGCTGTCTCCCAGGCGCGGGCCAGGTCGCTGGCGTAAACCGCCGTGATGGGGTCGTCTTTCAGCGCCAGCGCCATGCGTGCGGCCTGGATGCGGCCCGTGGCGTTCAGGGGAATGTCGAGGTGGCCCTGGATGCGGGCGTCCACATTCCAGGTGGTTTCGCCATGGCGGATGGCAATGATGCGGGTCGGTTCAATCATGGCAAAGCAGCGCAAGGGGCGGTGGAGAGTTAAGCTGGGCGCTGGCAGGAATCAGCGTGGAAGCTGGACGTTGATACGGCGTGTTCCCGCAGGCGGTTGCGGGAAGCCCTGCAAGGCCGCATCCAGCATGGCGGACAACACGGCCAGCGTTTCATTCTGGACACCGTCGCTCAGGGCGCGGCTTTCAAAAACCACCTGGTTGCTTCCCAGGTCGCGCATCAGCAGCGTCAATTCGCGCCGGTAGTAAGGGTCCGAAAAACGCATCGGAAAAGACATGCCGAGCGCGGCGCCCCGGTTGCCGCCACCCAGAAAAACGCCGGGCGTGGCAAAGCCGAAGCCGTCGTAGCCGATGCCGTCATAAGGAAAACGCTCGATCACCCGGGTGGTGACGCGCACCTGCACGCTGTAGCGCGCCACGGTCGGGCTCAACGCCATGCCGACTTTGGCCAGCGCGGTACGCGCCAGTCCTTCGACATAGTCCTGCTGCGCGCCGACAACCTGTTGCGACGGCAGGCGCTCAAAGCGGTAGGCCGTGCCGGGGACGGGCGGCGTTGCGCTCCAGTTGTAAAACGCAGTGACATCACTTTCAACCACGCGCAGGCCGGAGCAACCGGCCATGAAAAACGCCAGCAATGCGACTGAAAAAATGGCTGCCAGTGCTCGTTTCATAAAGCCTCCTGTGAGGATTGATGCAGATCAATAAAGGCGATTAACTGGACGTCAGCGGGTTGATGCCGATGATGGCGCGACCCGGCAGCAGCGCTTCCCTGAACTCCTCGGCATCAAAGGCCTTGTCGCCTTCCGGATCAGCGACACCGCTCGTTCGGATGTTCTTGAAATCATGGCGCTTGCTGTCCATCAGGTGCGAAGGAACGATGTTTTGCAGGGCCGAAAACATGTTTTCAATGCGGCCCGGATACTGTTTCTGCCACTCGCGCAGCATGTTGCCGACCTGCTTGCGCTGCAGGTTTTCCTGGCTGCCGCACAGCGTGCACGGAATGATGGGGAAATCCTGGACCTGCGCCCAGCGTGTCAGGTCTTTCTCGGTCACGTAGGCCATCGGCCTGATCACGATGTTCCTGCCGTCGTCGCTGACCAGCTTGGGCGGCATGCCCTTGAGCTTGGCGGCAAAAAACATGTTCAGGAAGAAGGTCTGAAGCATGTCGTCGCGGTGATGGCCGAGCGCGATCTTCGTTGCGCCGAGCTCGCCGGCCACGCGGTACAAGATGCCGCGCCGCAGCCGCGAGCACAGCGAGCACAGCGTCTTGCCCTCGGGAATCACGCGCGTCACGATGCTGTAGGTGTCCTGGTTCTCGATGTGATACGGCACGCCGAGCTTGGCTAAATACTCGGGCAGCACATGCTCGGGAAAGCCGGGCTGCTTCTGGTCGAGGTTGACGGCGATCAGCTCGAAATTGATCGGGGCGCGCTTTTGCAGCTTGAGCAGGATATCGAGCATGGCATAGCTGTCCTTGCCACCCGAGACGCAGACCATGACCTTGTCGCCTTCCTCGATCATGTTGAAGTCCACAATCGCCCGGCCGACCTCGCGGCACAGGCGTTTTTCGAGCTTGTGGTCCTCACGTTCGATCTTCATCGAGTTCTGCACCCGGGCCGAGGTTTCCAGCTGTTCGTCTATCCAGACTGCGCTCATGTCGTTCACCACTGTCCTGTCTCGACGCGAATGGCTACTTCGCAGTCGTCAAAAATTTCAAGTTTTGCAATTTTCACCCGCACGCCCAGCACGCCGGGCAGCAGCATCAGCCGGTGCGCCAGCTTGCCGATCAGGGTTTCCAGCAGGTTGGCATG
>JBDSZF010000078.1:0-8036 GCA_039925285.1 Polaromonas sp. | reverse complement strand
CTTGCCTGTCAGGGCCATACCCTTGATCAGCTCTGTCAACATGAAGCTTGAAACAAAATCCTTGACGGAGGCAACAGCAGACATGACTTTTTCGCCTATTTCCAGATGTTGTAAGAGGTCTGCATCCAGGCACCCACGACCACCAGCCAGACCAGGGTCACAGGTATGAAGATTTTCCAGCCCAGACGCATGATCTGGTCGTAACGGTAACGCGGGAATGTGGAGCGCACCCACAGGAAGATGGTGACGACTACAAATGTCTTCAGACCCAGCCAGATCCAGCCCGGAATCCAGGTGAACAGTGCGCTATCAATGGGCGACAGCCAGCCGCCCAGAAAAAGAAGGACGCACAGCACCGAGACCAGAATCATGTTGGCGTATTCAGCCAGGAAGAACATGGCAAACGACATGCCTGAATATTCCACCATGTGGCCTGCCACGATCTCGGACTCGCCTTCCACCACGTCAAACGGATGACGGTTGGTTTCGGCCAGACTTGAGATGAAATACACCACAAAAATAGGCAACAAGGGCAGCCAGTTCCATGACAGGAAAGTCAGGCCCCTGCTGGCAGCCATGCCCGAACCCTGACTCATGACGATATCCGTCATGTTCAGGCTGCCGCTCACCATCAGCACCACCACCAGGCAAAAGCCCATGGCAATTTCATAGCTCACCATCTGGGCAGAAGCCCGCATCGCGCCCAGAAAGGCATATTTGGAGTTTGAAGCCCAGCCGGCAATGATGACGCCATAAACTTCAAGCGACGTGATGGCCATCACGAACAGCAAACCGGCATTGACATTGGCCAGGGCAACGTCAGGTCCGAATGGAATCACGGCCCAGGCGGCAAGCGCCGGCATGATGGTCATGATCGGACCGAGTACAAACAGGCCCTTGCTTGCCGCCGTGGGAATGATGATTTCCTTGGTCAGCAGCTTGAGTGCATCAGCAATTGGCTGCAACAGGCCAAACGGCCCGATGCGGTTGGGTCCCAGGCGTACCTGGGTGAAACCGATGGCTTTTCTTTCCCACAAAGTGAGATAGGCCACGCACCCCATTAGTGGAGCCAGCACTGCCACGATCTTGATCAGAACCCAAAGTACCGGCCATACGGTAGCGGGCCAAATGCCGCCCATCAGGCCCTGGCCCGTCGCGTAGATCGCATCAATCATGCGCCTGCCCCTTCGAAACCGGCAGCCTTGCGCGCATCCGCAGTCAGTTGCAGCGAAGTGGCACGCCGGACAAATCCGTCGAGCTGATAAATACTGGCCACAGCTGGCACAGTAGCGGCAACGCCAGACACAAGCACCTCGCCTTGACTTGCGTTACTCAAGCGCGATGCAGGCAGCTGATCTGCATCAGCGCCCGAAATTTGCCTGAGCACGTCCTGCGACGATTCAAAGTCAAAGCCTGGCAAATCGAGCAGATTGGCCAGTACACGCAAGACTTTCCAGGCAGGACGCGTTTCAGCCAGCGGTTTGACGACGGCATGAAAACTCTGCACGCGGCCCTCGGCATTGACGAAAGTACCCGGCGTTTCGGTGAAGGGCGCAATCGGCAGCAACACATCGCTGAAGCTCATATTGGCCTTGAAAGGACTCAGCGTGACAAGCATTTGAGCCGAATTCAGCGAAGCTTTGGCTTTGACACCCGCTGCCGAGTCGAACTCGGGTTCGTTATTGAGCAGGATGACCGCCTTGAGCTTGCCATCGAGCATCTGGCCTGCATTCAAACCCGAGCTGCCCGGCAATGCATTGACCAGTTGCGCGCCAACCGTATTGGCGGCCTCGGTCAAGTAACCCACGTTTGCGCCGGTTTGCTTACCAATCCAGTTGGCGAGTGCCAGCAGGCTGGATGCGTTGGCGTGATGCGCTGCAGCATTGCCCAGCAAAATGGCCTTGCGTTCTCCACCCAGCAAGGAAGTGGCAACAGCCTTGGCAGCGTCGCTGGCCTGGCCAGAAACAGGTGCGGCAACGCCCTTCTCGGCTGCAATCGCAGCGGCGACATCAGCCAGCGCTTGCACCCAGTCTTCAGGGGATGCCAGCAGGGTGTTGGCGATCGGCATGGCCCATGCGTCAGCCAAAGGCAACTCCGCTACCGAATTAATCGTATTGAGCGCACAGCCATTGCGGACCGACTGACGAATGCGCAGTGCAAACAGCGGATGGTCCTTGCGCAGATTGGAACCCAGCACCAGGACGCGCTGCAGTTGCGACAGCGAAGCAATCGAAGTGCCCAGCCAGCGAACTGATGATGAAGGCGAGAAATCGGCATTGCGCAAGCGGTAGTCGATGTTCTCGCTGCCCAGGCCGCGCATCAGCGATGCCGCCAGGTGCAGCTCTTCGAGGGTGCTGTGCGGACTGGCCAGGGTGCCGATGCTGTCAGCGCCGTACTCGGACTTGATCTGCTTCAGGCCATTGGCGACATATTCGAGTGCGGTCTGCCAGTCAACGGTTTTCCATTCGCCGCCCTGCTTGAGCATGGGGCTCAGCAGACGCTCATCGGTATTCAAGGCCTCGTAGGAGAAACGGTCGCGGTCGGCAATCCAGCACTCGTTGACGGCTTCGTTTTCGAGCGGCAACACACGCATGACCTTGTTGTGCTTGACCTGAACAATCAGGTTGGCGCCAGTCGAGTCGTGCGGGCTGATCGACTTGCGGCGTGACAATTCCCAGGTTCGGGCACTGTAGCGAAAAGGCTTGCTGGTCAGCGCGCCGACCGGGCAAAGATCGATCATGTTGCCCGACAGTTCGGAGTCCACCGACATGCCGACAAAAGTTTCAATCTCGGCATGCTCACCGCGATGCGACATGCCCAGTTCCATCACGCCAGCCACTTCCTGTCCAAAGCGAACGCAGCGGGTGCAGTGAATGCAGCGGCTCATTTCCTGCATGGAAATCAGGGGGCCCACGTCCTTGTGGAATACCGTGCGTTTTTCTTCCTCGTAACGCGACTCGCCGGCGCCATAACCCACGGCCAGATCCTGCAACTGGCATTCGCCTCCCTGATCGCAGATCGGGCAGTCGAGCGGGTGATTGATCAGCAGGAATTCCATCACGCTCTTTTGGGCCTTGATGGCTTTGTCGTTCTTGGTGTGCACGACCATGCCTTGCGTGACAGGCGTAGCGCAGGCCGGCATCGGTTTCGGCGCCTTTTCCACATCGACCAGGCACATGCGGCAGTTGGCCGCGATGCTGAGCTTTTTGTGATAGCAAAAGTGCGGAATATAGGTGCCCGCTTTTTCAGCCGCATGCATCACCGTGCTGCCTTCGAGCACTTCCACCTTCTGGCCGTCAAGTTGTATTTCAACCATATTTTTTCTTTCCGCCGTTCAAGCCTGCGCTGCGGCGCGACCTGTAGCCTGAACTGCGCCTTTGGGCACGGCAGCTTGGGATGTGTTTTTCTGGATCATGGCCTCAAACTCATGACGGTAATGCTTGATCATGGCGCGCACCGGCATGGCCGCGGCATCGCCCAGCGCGCAAATCGTGCGCCCCTGGATGTTGTCAGCCACCGAATTGAGCAGGTCCAGATCGTTCTGGCGACCCAGGCCGTTATGGATCCGATCCACCACGCGCCAGAGCCAGCCTGTACCTTCACGGCAGGGCGTGCATTGACCGCAGGACTCATGCATGTAAAAGTAGGACAGGCGCTTGAGGGACTCGACCATACAGCGGGTGTCGTCCATGACGATCACGGCGCCCGAGCCCAGCATGGAGCCGGCCTTGGCAATCGAGTCATAGTCCATCGTGCATTCCATCATGATGGAAGCAGGCAACACGGGCGACGAGGAGCCGCCGGGAATCACGGCCTTGAGCGTACGCCCCTTGCGCACGCCGCCAGCGAGTTCCAGCAGTTTGGCAAATGGCGTACCCATGGGAACTTCATAGTTGCCCGGCAATTCGACGTCGCCAGAGACCGAATAGATCTTGGTGCCGCCGTTGTTGGGTTTGCCGCATTCCAGGTAAGCCTGGCCACCGTTGCGGATGATCCAGGGAACGGCCGCAAAGGTTTCGGTGTTGTTGATGGTGGTCGGTTTGCCGTACAGGCCAAAGCTCGCCGGAAACGGTGGCTTGAAGCGCGGCTGGCCTTTTTTGCCTTCCAGCGATTCGAGCAGGCTGGTTTCTTCACCGCAGATGTAGGCGCCAAAACCATGCGCGGCATGGAGCTGGAAATCAAAGCTGCTGCCCAGAATGCCGTCGCCAAGCAGGCCGGCAGCGCGCGCCTCGTCGAGCGCGGCTTCAAAACGCTTGTAGGTGCCGAAAATCTCGCCGTGGATGTAGTTGTAGCCCACGCTGATGCCCATGGCGTAAGCCGCAATCGCCATGCCTTCAATCACGCTGTGCGGGTTGTACTGCATGATGTCGCGGTCTTTGCAGGTGCCCGGTTCACCTTCGTCCGAGTTGCAAACCAGGTACTTCTGGCCCGGAAACTGGCGTGGCATGAAGCTCCACTTCAGACCGGTCGGAAAACCCGCCCCGCCCCGGCCGCGCAAACTGCTGCCCTTGACCTCGGCAATCACCTGGTCAGGCGTCAGGCCGGCGCCACCGTCCTGTCCGAGAATTTTTCGCAGCGCCTGATAGCCGCCCCGGGCTTCATAGTCTTTGAGCTGCCAGTTGCTGCCGTCAAGATTGGCAAGGATTTGCGGATTGATATGCCGGCCATGAAAGCAGGTCTGCACACCAGTTGCTGCAAATTGCGACAGCACGCCCGCAGCAACTGCCGGGCTATTTGAATGGGATGGGAGCGTCATAAGACTTATGCCTCAGCCGATTTAAGGCCATCAATGAGCTGGTCCAGCTTGTCGTTGCTCATGAAACTGCACATGTGGATGTCGTTCACCAGCATCACCGGCGCATCGGCACAAGCACCCAGGCATTCCGACTGTTGCAGCGTAAAGAATCCATCGGCCGTGGTTTCACCCATGGCGATACCCAGCTTGTGTTCGAGATGCTGCAGCGCCTTGGTGCCATCGCGCAACTGGCATGGCAGGTTGGTGCAGACATTGAGCTTGTACTTGCCCACCGGCTGCTGGTTGTACATGTTGTAGAAGGTGGTGACTTCATGCACGGCAATCGGCGCCATGCCCAGGTACTCGGCCAGCAGCTTTTCACTCTCGGCGCTGACAAAGCCCTGCTCCTGCTGCACGATCTGCAGGCAGACCATCACGGCCGACTGCTTCTGGTCCGCAGGGTATTTGGCGACTTCGCGGTCAAAGCGCGCTTGGGTAGATTCAGAAATCATGGAAGAAGTCATGCGGTTTTAGCGGTCAATTTCACCGAACACAATGTCCATGGTGCCAATCACGGCAACAGCATCGGCAATCATGTGTCCACGCGCCATTTCATCCATGGCGGCCAGATGCGGGAAGCCTGGTGGACGGATTTTCAGACGATAAGGCTTGTTCGCACCATCGCTGACGATATAAATACCGAACTCGCCCTTGGGGTGCTCCACGGCGGCATAAGCTTCGCCTTCAGGCACATGGAAACCTTCGGTGAAAAGCTTGAAATGGTGAATCAGCTCTTCCATGTTGGATTTCATGGACTCCCGATTGGGAGGCGCCACCTTGTGGTTGCTGGTGATCACCGGTCCAGGATTTAGCCGGAGCCAGTCAACGCATTGCTTGATGATTCGATTGGACTGGCGCATTTCGGCAACGCGGACCAGGTAGCGGTCATAACAGTCACCGGTTTTACCCACCGGAATATCGAAATCCATCTTTTCATAGACTTCGTAAGGTTGCTGCTTGCGCAAATCCCAGGCCACGCCTGAGCCGCGCAGCATGGCGCCGGTAAAGCCAAGATTCAGGGCACGCTCGGGCGACACCACGCCGACACCGACCGTGCGCTGTTTCCAGATGCGGTTATCGGTCAGCAGCGTCTCGTACTCGTCCACCAGCTTGGGGAATTTCTTGACGAAATCGTCGATGAAATCTAGCAGCGATCCTTGGCGGTTTTCATTCAGGGCATCAATGGCCTTGGCATTGCGGATCTTGCTGGCCTTGTACTGCGCCATGCTTTCCGGCAGATCGCGGTAAACGCCGCCCGGCCGGAAATAGGCTGCATGCATGCGCGCGCCTGAAACCGCCTCGTACATGTCAAACAGCACTTCGCGTTCGCGAAAGCAGTAAATCAGCATGTTCATCGCGCCGCAGTCCAGACCGTGCGCACCCAGCCACATCAGGTGATTGAGCAAGCGCGTGATCTCGGAGAACATCACACGGATGTACTGCGCCCGGATCGGAACATCGACACCGAGCAGTTTCTCGATGGCCAGGCAATAAGCATGCTCATTGGACATCATCGAGACGTAGTCGAGCCGGTCCATATAGGGCAGCGACTGGATATAGGTCTTGCTTTCGGCCAGTTTTTCGGTGGCACGGTGCAACAAGCCGATGTGCGGATCAGCGCGCTGGATCACTTCACCATCGAGCTCCAGCACCAGGCGCAAAACGCCATGCGCGGCCGGATGCTGCGGTCCAAAATTGAGCGTGTAATTTTTGATTTCAGCCATGTCGTATCTCTTGCGGTGACCGCTTACTGAAGACCACCGTAGTTATCCTCGCGAATCACGCGCGGAACCATTTCACGGGGTTCGATGGTGACGGGCTGATAAATCACACGCTTTTGTTCGGCGTCGTAACGCATTTCCACATATCCGGTCGTCGGAAAGTCTTTACGGAACGGATGACCGATGAAGCCGTAGTCAGTCAGGATGCGGCGCAGGTCGTTATGCCCTTCGAAAACAATGCCATAAAGATCAAAAGCTTCACGCTCAAACCAGTTGGCGGAATTCCAGACTCCGTTGACCGAATCAACGACCGGAAAATCGTCATCAGGACAAAATACCTTGAGCCGGACGCGCTGATTAAGGCTGACCGACAGCAAATGCGACGAGACGCAATAGCGCAGACCATCGTATTGACCATTTTTGTATTCGGAGTAGTCCAGCCCGCAGAGGTCAATCAATTGCTCGAATTTGCAGCCTGGCGCATCACGCAGCAATGTCGCCACCGCCAGATAATCAGCGGCAACCACGGTCACGGTGATTTCACCCAAGGCAATCTTGACACTCTTGGCTTTACCGCCAAGCACTGATGCAATGGTCTCGCCAAGCTGCGACACGGAAACAGGAGGGGAAGACAACAGCATCAAGCCCTCGCAATCGTGTTGGTGCGGCGAATTTTTTGCTGCAGCTGGATGATGCCGTACAGCAACGCTTCGGCGGTAGGCGGGCAGCCCGGCACATAGACGTCCACCGGCACGATACGGTCGCAGCCGCGAACCACCGAATAGCTGTAGTGGTAATAACCACCACCATTGGCACATGACCCCATGGAAATTACCCAGCGCGGCTCGGCCATCTGGTCGTAGACCTTGCGCAAAGCCGGACCCATCTTGTTGCAGAGCGTACCGGCAACAATCATCAGATCGGACTGACGCGGGCTGGGGCGAAACAACATGCCAAAGCGGTCAATATCGTAACGCGCAGCACCGGCATGCATCATCTCTACAGCACAGCAGGCCAGACCAAAGGTCATGGGCCACAGTGAACCGGTCTTGGCCCAGTTAACCACCGAGTCGTAGCTCGTGGTCACAAAGCCTTCTTTGAAAACACCTTCAAGTGACATACCCGTACCCTTTTTGGAAAAACCTTTTGAGGTTTTTTCTTATTCCCAGTCCAGCGCACCCTTTTTCCACTCATAGACAAAGCCTACGACCAGAATGCCCAGAAAAACCATGACAGACCAGAAACCCAGCGGACCGATTTCCTTGAGCGAAACTGCCCACGGAAAAAGAAAAGCGATTTCAAGGTCAAAAAGAATAAACAGGATGGCGACCAGGTAGTAACGCACATCAAACTTCATGCGGGCATCTTCGAAAGCCTCGAAACCACACTCATAGGGGGAATTTTTTTCACTATCGGGTCGCACGGGACCCAGCAAACGACCCAGCACCATCGGCAATATGCCGACACCTATCCCTACCAAAATAAACAAGAGGACAGGAAGGTATTGATCGAGGTTCATC
>JBDSZF010000077.1:0-11445 GCA_039925285.1 Polaromonas sp. | reverse complement strand
GAAAACAGGCGCCTGCCCAGCACCGAGCCGGCCGACAGTTCGCGCGCATCCATCCGGTCATAAAGCTGTTCCAGGTCGGCATGGATGGTCTCCATGACTTCGGGCCGGACCAGGATGGCGTTGTCATCCACGATGACGCCGTCCATGCTGCCCGCCAGCGCGATGGCAATCTCGCACATGCGGGCAAAAGGCTTTTCGGAACGCAGCACCTGCGGCACGTCCAGCGACAGCGAGAGTTCATGCAGCGCAGTTTGCTCGGGGTCTTCCGCCATGGCCGCCTGCGAATCAAAGCTTAGGCCCAGAATCGGGCCGTGACCCGGCTCACTGGCCGGCAACACCATGCGGCCCGGGACGGCGCCAGGAACAAAACCCAGGCTGGCCGCATTTTGCTGCACATAACCGGGGCTCCAGGCGGTCTTGATGGCGCGCAGGTTGAAACCCAGCTGGGCGTCATGCGCACTGGCAAACTGGTCAAGTTCTCTAGCCCGGGCCACTTCGCCCTGCATTTCCGCAAACTCCACTTCGCCGCCGATGGCATCGGCAAAAGCCTGCGACTTCATGACAAATTCGGAATATTCAATTGCGTTCAGGGCGCCGGTGCGGTTGGCCAGCTGAACGCCGCACTGAAAGGCGCTGTAGCGGTAACCGGCTGCAGGAATTTCCCATTCGCGGGTATCTTCACGCAAGCCTTCGATGGCAAAAGGCTTGCTGCCTACCCTGCGCGTACTCGGCATGGCGGCCAATGCGGCCTCGCCCAATAGCGGCGACTCCAGCGTCACGGGCGCGATGGCATCAATCAGGATGTCCAACACCGGTTTTCTTTCGGGTATGGTGAATTGGGTCAGTGCGACCAGTGCACCCAGGCCAGAGTCGGTGTCAAAGCTCGGCTCATGCCGCTCCACCAGAGCATCGGTCTGATGCAAGGGGAAATCGTCCTCCTGCGCTTGCGCTGGCACCGCTTCAGGCTCGGAAGCCGGTTTGGGGGTGGCCTGCTTGGGCAGATTTTTGCGTGCAGACCAGGCGCTGTGGGCGACCACGCCCGCCAGGATCAAACCGCCTCCGACCGCTAGACTTATTTGTAATGATGTGCTCATGATTTTGGTGGTTCAGGCTGCTTCGGCAAAACTCAGGGCGGCTTGCATATCGACTGCGACGATGCGGGAAACGCCCTGCTCCTGCATGGTCACGCCGATCAGCTGCTCGGCCATTTCCATGGCAATCTTGTTATGGCTGATGAATAAAAACTGCGTTTCGCGGCTCATGCTGGACACGAGTTTGGCATAACGTTCGGTGTTGGCATCGTCCAGCGGCGCATCGACCTCGTCAAGCAGGCAGAACGGCGCCGGATTAAGCTGGAAAATCGCGAACACCAGCGCAATCGCCGTCAGCGCCTTCTCGCCGCCCGAGAGCAGGTGAATCGTCTGGTTTTTCTTGCCCGGCGGCTGTGCCATGACCTGCACGCCGGCATCCAGAATTTCATCGCCGGTCATGACCAGCCGGGCATTGCCGCCGCCAAACAGCTCGGGGAACATGCGGCCGAAATGCCCGTTGACGGCTTCAAACGTGCTGGACAGCAAATCGCGCGTTTCCATGTCGATCTTGCGGATCGCATCTTCCAGCGTTGTCATGGCTTCGTTCAGGTCGGCCGACTGCGCGTCGAGGAACTGCTTGCGTTCGCGCGCGGTGCTCAGCTCGTCCAGCGCGGCCAGGTTCACCGCTCCCAGTGCATGGATGTCGCGCTGGATGCGGTCAATCTCGCCCTGCAGACCGCTCATGCGCACGTTGCCGGCCTGGATCGACGCCTCGACCGCCGGCAGATCCGCCTGGGCATCGAGCAGCAGCTGGGCATATTGCTCAAAGCCCAGCCGCGCCGCCTGCTCCTTGAGCTGGAATTCGGTGATGCGCTGGCGCAAGGGGTCGAGTTCGCGTTCCAGCTGCAGGCGCCGTTCATCGCTGGCGCGCAGCTGGTGGGTCAGATCGTCGTACTGGCTGCGCTGGGCGCTCAGCTCGGCTTCGCGCGCCAGCTTGGCATTCAGCGCATCCTGCAGACCGCCCTGGGCCGCAGCGTCGTTCAGTCGCGACAGCTCGCCGCGAGCGCGCTCTTCTTCAGCGGCAATCGACGCGGCCTGTTGCGCGGCAATGGCGATGGAGCGCACCAGTTCTTCGCGGCGTGCCGCCAGTGTGCGCAGTGCAAACTGCGCTTCCTGCATTTGCCGCTCCAGCGTGCGCTGCTGCTCGCGCGATTCAGCCCTGCGGCGCTCGATCTCGATTACCCTGTCATCGAGCTGGGCATGGCGCTCCTGGCTGTCGGCCAGCTGCATGTCGAGCCCTTCAAACCGGGCTTCGGCGGTGATCTTGCGCTCCTGCAAGTCGTCAAGCTGGGCTTCAATTTCGGCCAGGTCGCGCTGGATCTGCTGACTGCGGGCGCGCGCCTGCTCGGCCAGCTGGCTCAGGCGCAGCACTTCCACCTGCAGCGCGTGGCTCTGGTTCTGGCCTTCGGCGGCTTCGCGGCGGGCCGCCGCCAGGCGCTGGCTGGCCTCAATATAGCTGGCCTCGGCACGGGTCAGCGCGGCTTTGGCTTCCTCGCTGATCAGTAGCTGCGCTCTTGCGCTTTTCTCCAGGTTTTCAATCTCCTGCGCCCGCGCCAGCAAACCGGCCTGCTCGGAATCGGGCGCATAAAAACTCACGCTGTGCTGCATGACCGCATGGCCGCTCATGACGTAAATCGTCTCGCCCGGCTGCAAGCGCTCGCGCGCGGCCAGAGCGTCGTCCAGCGTCGCTGCGGTGTAACCGCCGTGCAGCCACTCGCCCAGCAGCGCCGACAGGCCGGCATCATTGAGCCGCAGCAAATCGGCCAGCGGCTTGAGGTTGAGCGCCGGATTGGAAGCACCGGGGGGCGCTGCGTTCGGCGGCGTGTAGAACGAAAGCTTGGCCGGTGGCCCTTCAGAATGACCGCGCCCGCCGGTGCCGGCAAAGCCGCGCACGATATCCAGCCGGCTGACTTCCAGCGCGCCCAGGCGCTCGCGCAAGGCGGCTTCGAGTGCATTTTCCCAGCCTTGTTCAATATGCAGGCGGCTCCACAGGCCCTGCAGGTTTTCAAGACCATGTTTGGCGAGCCAGGGCAAGAGCTTGCCGTCGGTCCTGACTTTTTCCTGCAGCGCCTTGAGCGCTTCCAGCCGCGCCGACAGCTCGGCACGCCGGGCCGATTCGGTGTTGACGGTTTGCTGCAGGCCCCGACGCTCTTCATCGAGCTGCGGCACGGTTTCAGTCAATTCCTGCAGCCGGGCCTGGGCCACGGCCTGGGCTTCCTGGGCGCTGGCCAGTTGCGCATTGAGGCTGGCCAAGCGCGCCTCGTCGGGCGCATTGAGCGCATAGCGGTCGGCCGTCAGCCGCTCATGGCGCAAGCCCAGCGTACGCAGCTGCTCGTCAATATGGCGCTGCTCGGCGGCCAGCACCTGGAGTTGCTGCTGGACCTGCGTCACGCTGGCGCGCTGCTCGCTGGCCTTGGCCTGGGCCTGGCGCAGCGTTTCTTCAAGTGCCGGCAACTGGCTTTGCTGCTCTTCAGTCTGGGCGGCCAGCAGCTCGGCCCTTTCCTCGGCTTCAAAGGCCTGTTCGGCCAGGCTTTCAGCCTCAACAGCGGCGTCGTCACTGCGCGAAGCCCACTGGACCGCCTGTTCTTTCAGCTGGACCAGGCGCTGCTCCACCCGCAGCCGGCCCTCGACCACAAAGCGGATTTCAGCTTCCAGCCGCCCGACTTCGGCACTCGCCTGGTAAAGCTTGCCTTGCGCCTGGTTGACCTGGTCGCCGGCTGCATAGTGGGCCTGACGGATGGTTTCCAGGTCGGCTTCGATATGACGCAGGTCGGCAATGCGGCTTTCCAGATCGTTGACCGATTTTTCGGCGTCGGCCTTGACCCTGGCCTGGTCGGCTTCGCTCTCGGCGCGCTTCAAAAACCACAACTGGTGCTGCTTGAGCGTGCCAGCCGCTTGCAGCGTGTTGTAGCGCAAGGCGACTTCGGCCTGCTTTTCGAGCCGTTCCAGGTTGGCATTGAGTTCGCGCAGGATGTCTTCGACACGGGTCAGGTTTTCACGCGTGTCCGACAGCCGGTTGGCGGTCTCGCGGCGGCGTTCCTTGTACTTGGAAACCCCGGCAGCTTCCTCGAGGAACAGGCGCAGTTCCTCGGGCTTGGACTCGATGATGCGGCTGATCGTGCCCTGGCCGATGATGGCGTAGGCGCGCGGCCCGAGGCCGGTGCCCAGGAACACATCCTGCACGTCGCGCCGGCGCACCGGCTGGTTGTTGAGGTAATAGCTCGACGTGCCGTCACGCGTCAGCACCCGCTTGACGGCGATTTCCTCAAACTGGCCCCACTGGCCGCCGGCCCGGTGGTCGGCATTGTCAAACACCAGTTCCACGCTGGCACGGCTGGCCGATTTACGGGTGGTGGTGCCGCTGAAAATCACGTCCTGCATCGACTCGCCGCGCAGCTCGGACGCCTTGCTTTCACCCAGCACCCAGCGCACGGCATCCATGATGTTGGACTTGCCGCAACCATTGGGTCCGACCACGCCGACCAGCTGCCCCGGCAGCATGAAATTGGTCGGATCCGCGAACGATTTGAAACCTGCTAACTTGATCGAATTGAGACGCACGGCTGACCTGTTTTGTTGAGCCTGAGGCTAACTCGTTGATTGTTCTTATGCTGATGAACCGGCGCGCCACTGGCAGGCAGCGCACGGGCCTGCCATGTTACCCGAGCAGAGGGCGGCTTTTTACACCGGCAAGCACTGGAAAACGACATCGCCGGGACAAAGCCTAGCGCCAAGGCAGGATAATCCCCCGCATGAATCCCCTGCTTTCCCGACTTCAGCCTTACCCGTTCGAGCGGCTGCGCCTGCTGCATGCCGACGTCATACCCAATCAGGCTTACAAACCGATCAGCCTGGGCATTGGCGAGCCGCGCCATGCCACGCCCGATTTCCTGAAAAAACGCCTGTGCGAGGCGATCGAGTCACCCGACGGCGGCCTGGCCACTTATCCTGCCACCGCCGGCACGCCCGAACTGAAAAAGGCCTGCGCCACCTGGATACAGCGCCGCTACGGTTTGAGCCTCGATCCGGCGACCCAGATCCTGCCCGTGCTGGGCTCGCGCGAGGCACTGTTCGCGCTGGCGCAGGTGGTGGTCAACCCGCGCGCCTTTGCCGATGGCAGCGAGCCGGTGGTGGTGTGCCCGAATCCTTTCTATCAAATCTACGAAGGCGCGGCCTACCTGGCCGGCGCCCAGCCTTGGTTTGCGCCCAGCGATCCGGCGCGCAACTTTGCGGTCGACTGGGCCAGCGTGCCCGAAGACGTCTGGCAGCGCACCCAGCTGCTCTACACCTGCTCGCCGGGCAACCCGACCGGCGCGGTGATGCCGCTGGACGAGTGGAAGATGCTGTTCGATCTGAGCGACAAGTACGGCTTTGTGATTGCGTCGGACGAGTGCTACAGCGAAATCTATTTCCGCGATCAAGCCCCGCTGGGCGGGCTGGAAGCGGCCGCCAAACTGGGCCGGCACGACTTCAAGAACCTGATCGCGCTGACCAGCCTGTCCAAGCGCAGCAATGTGCCCGGACTGCGCAGCGGTTTCGTGGCCGGCGACGCGGCCCTGATCAAGCCCTTCACGCTCTACCGCACCTACCACGGCAGCGCCATGAGCGCCATGGTGCAGTCGGCCAGCGCGGCGGCCTGGCTCGACGAAGCCCATGTGCTGGACAACCGCGCCCAGTACCGGGCCAAGTTTGCCGAGGTCACGCCGCTGCTGGCCGACGTGATGGACGTGACCCTGCCCGATGCCGGTTTTTACCTGTGGGCGGCCATTCCCGAGGTGTTTAACGGCTCTGACGAGGCATTTTCTCGCGAGCTGCTTGGCTTTTACAATGTCGTCGTGTTGCCCGGCAGTTACCTGGCGCGCGAGGCCCGGGGCTTTAACCCGGGCGCCGGCAGAATCCGCATGGCGCTGGTGGCCGAAACCGCCGAGTGTGTGGAAGCGGCCCAGCGCATCGTTCAATTCATTCAATCCAAAATTCACTGAAAAACCAAAATGACTCAAGACAACCTGCAAGCCACCATCGACGCCGCCTGGGAAAACCGCGCCAACCTGTCGTCTGCCGCCGCGCCCAAAGAGGTGCTGGATGCCGTTGAGCATGCGATTGACCAGCTCAATATCGGCAAACTGCGCGTAGCCACCCGCGAAGCCGTGGGCCAGTGGACGGTGCATCAGTGGCTCAAGAAAGCCGTTCTGCTGAGCTTTCGCCTCAAGGACAACGAACTCATGCGCGCTGGCGAACTGGGTTTTTACGACAAGGTGCCAACGAAGTTTGCCAACCTGAGCGAGCAGGAAATGCGCGCCACCGGCGTGCGCGTGGTGCCGCCTGCCGTGGCCCGGCGCGGCAGCTTCATCGCCAAGGGCGCGATCCTGATGCCCAGCTACGTCAATATCGGCGCCTATGTCGATGAAGGCACGATGGTCGATACCTGGGCCGCCGTGGGTTCATGCGCCCAGATCGGCAAGAACGTGCACCTGTCGGGCGGCGTGGGCATTGGCGGCGTGCTCGAGCCGATGCAGGCGAATCCGACCATCATTGAAGACAACTGCTTTATCGGCGCACGCTCCGAAGTGGTCGAAGGCGTGATCGTCGAGGAAAACTCGGTGCTCTCGATGGGCGTGTACATCGGCCAGAGCACGCCGATTTACGACCGTGAAACCGATACCGTGAGCTACGGCCGCATTCCGGCCGGCTCCGTCGTGGTCTCGGGCAACCTGCCCAAGGCTGGCGGCAAATACAGCCTGTACTGCGCCGTGATCGTCAAGCGCGTGGACGCCAAGACGCGCGCCACGACCAGCCTGAATGATCTGCTGCGTGACTGATTGATCCGGAACAGGCTTGCGCGCGTAAATTGACGATGACCGAAGGGGGACTATGAGCACGATGGAAAGAATTCTGCGTTTGATGGTGGACAAGAAAGCGTCAGACGTTTACCTGTCCGCTCATTCGCCCGCCCTCATCAAGATCAATGGGCAAACCCTTCCCATCAATGCCCAGATTCTGCCGGCGGAGGCTACGCGCAACCTGCTGGCCGAAGTTCTGCCGCCGAAGCGAATTGAAGAGCTGGAGGAACTCGGCGAGCTCAACATGGCGCTGGCCATCGAGGGCCTGGCCAACTTCCGCATCAGCGCCTTCAGGCAGCGCAACACCTATGCGGCGGTGATTCGCTACATTCCGAACCGGATTCCGGCGCTGAGCAGCCTGAGCGTGCCGCCCATCCTGGCCGACCTGATCATGGAAAAGCGTGGCCTGCTGCTGATGGTGGGCGCCACCGGTGCCGGCAAGAGCACCACGCTGGCCGCCATGATGGACAGGCGCAACGCAACCACGACCGGCCACATCCTGACGATTGAAGATCCGGTTGAATTCCTGTTCACCAACAAGAAATCGGTGGTCAACCAGCGCGAAATCGGCAGCGATACCCAGTCGCTGCAGGTGGCCCTGAAAAACGCGCTGCGCCAGGCACCTGACGTGATTCTGATCGGCGAGATTCGCGACCGCGAAACCATGTCGGCAGCCATCGCCTATGCCCAGTCGGGCCATTTGTGCCTGGCCACCATGCATGCCAACAACAGCTACCAGGCGCTCAATCGCATCCTGAGCTTTTACCCGGTCGAAGTGCGGCCCACCCTGCTGGGCGACCTCGCGGCCGCCCTCAAGGCGATTGTCTCGCAGCGTTTGTTGCGCACGCCCGGCGGCACTCGCATTCCGGCAGTCGAAATCATGCTCAATACCAAACTGGTGTCCGAACTGATTGAACGCGGCGACTTTTCGGGCGTGAAGGAAGCCATGGAAAAATCCATGGCCGAAGGCTCGCAAACGTTTGAGCAGAATATTGCCACACTGATCCAGGAAGGCACCGTGACACGCAAGGAAGGCCTGGCGCATGCCGACTCGCCGACCAACCTGATGTGGCGGCTCGACAATGACTTTACATCGCTCAAGACCAAGGCCGATGATGATAGTAACGAACAGGATGATGAACCGTCATTCACGGAAATCACGCTGGATGTGAGGCAATAAACACCATGTCCCGAACACTCCAACTTGCTGAACAGCTGATTTCCCGCCCTTCGGTAACGCCCGACGATGCGGACTGCCAGGCCCTGCTGATTGCGCGGCTGGCGCCGCTGGGTTTCAACTGTGAAACCATCGTCAGCGGACCCGAGAATTTTCGCGTCACCAACCTTTGGGCGAAATTTGAAGGCTCCAGGCCTTCTGCGCAAGCCGGGGTCAAAACGCTGGTTTTTGCCGGCCATACCGACGTCGTGCCGACCGGCCCGCTGGAGCAATGGCACAGCCACCCGTTCACGCCCAGCCACCGCGCGGGCAAGCTGTACGGGCGCGGCGCGGCTGACATGAAAGCGTCGATTGCGGCTATGGTGGTGGCGGTCGAGGAATTTCTGGCGGCGCATCCCGAACCAGCCCTGTCGATGGCCTTCCTGATCACCAGCGACGAAGAAGGCCCCGGCATCGACGGCACGGTGGTGGTCTGCGAACAGCTCAAGGCCAGGGGCGAGGTGCTGGACTATTGCATCGTCGGCGAGCCCACATCGGTTAAGAACCTGGGCGACATGATCAAGAACGGCCGGCGCGGCACACTGAGCGGCAAGCTCAGCGTCAAGGGCGTGCAGGGCCATATTGCCTATCCGCACCTGGCCAAAAACCCGATTCACCTGTTTGCGCCCGCACTGGCCGAACTCGTGGCGACAAAGTGGGACCAGGGCAATGACTTCTTTCCGACCACCAGCTGGCAGGTCTCCAATATTCATGCCGGCACCGGCGCCAGCAACGTGATTCCCGGTGACCTGGTGGTGGACTTCAATTTCCGCTTCTGCACCGAATCGACACCTGAAAGCCTGCAGCAGCGGCTGCTGGCCATTTTGAGCAAGCACCAGCTCGAATACGACCTGAAATGGACGCTGGGCGGCCTGCCCTTTCTGACCACGCCGGGCACGCTGGTCGATGCCGTGCGCGGCGCCATCAAGGCCGAGACCGGCCTGGACACCGAACTGTCAACGACCGGCGGCACCAGCGACGGGCGTTTCATTGCCAAGATCTGCCCGCAAGTGATCGAACTGGGGCCGATCAACGCCTCCATCCACCAGATCAACGAGCATGTCCTGGTGGCCTCGCTCGACCCGCTCAAGAACATTTACAAAGGCGTTCTCGAACGCCTGGCAGGACTGGCATGACGACAACTCCCACGCCCACCGTGACCGTACTCGAACTGATCGACCAGATGGCCGCCCGGCTGGAGGCGGCAGGGCTGACATTTTCCGACGGCTACGGCCATGGCACGACCAATGCGTTTGACGAAGCCGCCTGGCTGGTGCTGTGGAAGCTGGGCCTGGAGCTTGACGACCTGGAATCCGTCGAAAACAGGCCGGTATCGCCCGAAGACCAGGCGCAGGTGGCCCTGCTGGTGGACACCCGCATCGCCACCCGCAAGCCGGCCGCCTACCTGACGAATGAAGCCTGGCTGATGGGCGTGTCGTTTTATGTCGATGAGCGCGTCATCATTCCGCGCTCCTTCATCGCCGAGCTGCTCGACGACGGCAGCATCGACGACTGGCTGAGCGACGAGACGCATCGCGTGCTCGACCTGTGTACCGGCAACGGCAGCCTGGCTGTGCTGGCGTCCATGACCTATCCGGACGTGGTGGTCGATGCCGCCGACATCAGCCCGGACGCGCTGGCGGTGGCGCGCATCAACGTGGACCGGCACCAGCTGGCCAGCCGCATCACGCTGATCGAATCGGACGGCCTGGCCAGCTGCCCCGGCGGCTACGACCTGATTCTGTGCAACCCGCCCTATGTCAACGCCGCCAGCATGGCCGCCCTGCCGGCTGAATTCCAGGCCGAACCCGGCCTGGCGCTGGCCGGTGGCGCCGACGGCATGGACTTCATTCGCAGCCTTTTTCTGACGGCTGCGGTGCAAATGAACGAAAATGCGGTGCTGGTGCTGGAAATCGGCAACGAGCGCGAGAATTTTGAACGCGCTTTTCCTCACCTGGAGCCGCTCTGGTTTGAAACCAGTGCTGGCAGTGATCAGGTCCTGTTGCTGACACGGGAACAGCTGGCCTGAACCCCAGCTGCCGTCTTTCGGGCTTCATGCGCCATGCCAGGCGTCTTGCGGCCCGACCCTTTTTCTTGAGTCTGTTGGTTTAAATGATTACCCTTAAAAACGTGGTGCTGCGTCGCGGCGCCAAAGTGATTCTCGACAGCGCGTCTGTCTCTCTCAATCCGGGCGAAAAAGTTGGCCTGGTCGGTCGCAACGGCGCCGGCAAGTCCTCGCTGTTCGCCATGCTCAATGGCACGCTGCACGAAGACGGCGGCGAATACTACATTCCCGCGCAGTGGAAAATGGCGCAAGTCGCGCAGGACATGCCCGAAACCGAACAAAGCGCGACCAGCTACGTGATCGAGGGCGACGTGGTGCTGCTGGCCGCGCAGACCGAGGTCGATGCGGCCGAGGCCAGCGGTGACGGCGACCGCATGGCGCACGCTTACATGGACCTGTATGACTCCGGCGCGCATGACGCGCAGGCGCGCGCACAGGCCCTGATCCTCGGCCTGGGTTTCAAGCTCAGCGAACTCGACAACCCGGTCAACAGCTTTTCCGGCGGCTGGCGCATGCGCCTGCAACTGGCGCGCGCGCTGATGTGCCCGTCCGACCTGCTGCTGCTCGACGAACCGACCAATCACCTGGATCTGGACGCGCTGGTCTGGCTGGAAGCCTGGCTCAAGCGCTACCAGGGAACGATGCTGGTCATCAGCCATGATCGCGAGTTCCTCGATGCCGTGACCGACGTGACCGTGCATATCGAAAGCGCCAAGCTGACGCGCTACGGCGGCAACTACAGCAAGTTTGAAGACCTGCGCGCCGAGCAGATGGCGCTGCAGCAGGGTGCTTTCAACAAGCAGCAGGACAAGATTGCCCACCTGCAGAAATTCATTGCCCGCTTCAAGGCCAAGGCCAGCAAGGCCAAGCAGGCGCAAAGCCGCGTGAAAGCGCTGGACCGCATGGAAAAAATCGCGCCGCTGCTGGCCGAAGCCGATTTCACGTTCGAGTTCAAGGAACCAGCCAATCTGCCCAACCCGATGCTGTCGATGCAGAACGTCTATTTCGGCTACCCCGCGCCCGAGGATGCGCCGGAAGGCACACCGCCGACCGTCATCGTGCAAAACGTCAGCAAATCCGTGCTGGCCGGCCAGCGCATCGGCATTCTGGGCGCCAACGGCCAGGGCAAATCGACATTGGTGAAAACCGTGGCGCGCGCTCTCGCCCCGATTGAAGGCGAGATGACCGAGGGCAAGGGCCTGAACATCGGCTATTTTGCGCAGCAAGAACTTG